>NZ_JBBJNI010000014.1:0-46498 GCF_037719425.1 Daejeonella sp.
ATGCATCTGCGGCAGCTGTAACCGTGATATTCGCCGAACCATCAAATGCAACTCCATTAATCGTCCTCGATGTTGCTAGTTTTGAAGCGGATGTTGCTGTTGCCGCATTTCCGGTAACACTACCTGCAATAGGATTTGTGACAGTCAGGTTTGTCAGGGTTCCAACCGAAGTGATGGCTGGCTAAGCTCCGGCGGTAACCGAAGCAGCTGAGCCAGTTACACTTCCAGCAATGGGATTTGTCACTGTCAGGTTTGAAAGCGTACCTACTGATGTTAATGATGAATTTAAAACGTTCGCATTTAACGTTGTGCCGGTCAACGCTGATGCATCTGCAGCAGCAGCAATTGTGATATTCGCCGATCCATCAAATGCTACTCCGTTGATCATCCGAGGAGTTGTTAATTTCGAAGCACTTGTTGCTGTTGCAGCATTTCCGGCAACACTACCTGCAATTGGGTTTGTAACAGTTAAATCAGCTAAAGTTCCAACAGATGTCAATGAAGAAGTGACTACTGAATGGCTTAATGTTGTTCCAGTTAGTGTTCCAGCAGCCGAAGTTCCCGGAAGTATAATGTCCGCGGAACCATCAAATAACACCCCGTTTATATTACGTGCAGTTGCTAATTTGGTAGCTGTGCCCGCATTTCCGGTAACACTTCCTGCAATAGGAGCTGTAACAGCTAATCCGCTAAGAGTACCTACAGAAGTGATCGCAGATTGTATCGGGTTAGTAACTACTAGCGCTGAATTAAGGGTCATATTTACCGGCATCCACTGCGTACCATCCCAGCCTAATACCTGCCCTGAGACGGGATTTGTTGATGCTACATTATTGCCATTAAGCTTATTCGCGTTCCATATTGCAAAAGCATTTTTAGCGGATATTAATACTTTAGCACCGGTATTATTTACTGTGATCGTAGTTTCATCCCCTTCAAAAGCAACAGCTCCTACTTTACCATTCATGGAAATCACAGATCCCGTTTCTCCGGCAAAACTTACCCAATTATTTGCCTGACGAACATAAAACTTGCTGTCCGCAATATTGTACACCATCATCCCATTCTCTGGTGTTATAATAGCTGTCAAACTTGTGATTCGTGGAATCAGTATGGCTTTATCAGTCCCATCTACCTGAAAGGCAATATTAATGTTGCTTATCGTAGCAACCCCGATGGCAATGCCCGCAGAATTGAGGATTTTCTTATTGTTCATCTCCAGGTCCTTGGTGGCAATTTGGTCGCCCATATTATCTCCAAGCCTGACTTGCCGGCTTTGCCCCTGAACAGTATTAAGGGCTCCAACTAATAAGGCTGATATTGAAGCGTAACGAAGGATTCTTGGTAAAAAGTATTTCATAGACTGGGAATTGGAATGCTTTGGTTTTTGATAAATGTATTCGCTATAAAGCGGACAATCTTATTTCAGTAAAACTATTTTGTATTGTGTGCCAATGATTGTAACGGGCTCTGACTGATAATTTGCAAAACGGATACTTACTTCATTTGCAGCACTAACCCAGGAGTTGTAGATGGAAAAATCAGGAGTGTCTTCGGTAATGGCAACGATTGCAATATCACCTATAGCGGCCCCCATAAGTGCAACCTTTACAACGCCTGTACTGTTAGCCTCTATGACAACATTTCCGCCTGATGATGAGGTAAAGTCTTTCGCTTTTTCAATGGTTGCTGTCGGTACTTGAATGAAGCTTTTAGGCTCCCAGTTTGTACCATTCCATGTAAGGACCTGTCCCGAGGCAATACCTGGGGTTGCTGCTATTTGCGTTGCAGGGTCAACTTTACCGGGGATAGTTCCAAGGTTTAATGTACTTGGATCAAAACCAGGCCCTCCAGGAATACCTGGTGTAGACGCCGTCACTCCTGTAAGAAAAACCCAACCGCGATTTCGTCTAACATATAAACCATTTCTAGGGGTCTTTTCAAGATAGATCAGCATACCATCTGATGGGTTAAGTGCATTAATAGCCACTGTATCCTGTAACCTGGGAAGTAAAAGACCTTTTGTTTGGCTCTCAAGCTCAAGAATCGAAGAACGTTGAATCTGCTCAGGATTGGTTCCAATCTTCACCTGGGCAACAGAAGCCTTAAAACAAAAGAAACCGACCATTAAGATCAGTATGAATTTGATGTTTAAATTACTTCCCTGAGGCAGTGAGGGTAATTGTTTATTTTCCATATGATTTAAAAATATCGTGGTGATAAAGCCGTCCTCCCGTTAGAGATTTCGTACCTTAAAATAACTTCATGCGAGCCTTTGGCAATTATATTGAGTCGGGATATACTATGATCATATGCGTAACCCGCATACAATTCCGGTAAAATCCTTAGATTAATTATACCTACAAGCGCACTTTTATTACGGTAGGATACGCCAAGCCCCAACATATCTGCGATCCATAAATTTGAATTGACGTCCACAGAAACAGGGCTTCCAACCAAACCTCTCACAAGCACCGAAGGCTTAAAAACAAAATTGTCGTTAAGGAAAAACACATATCCGGTATTGAAATAGATGTGCATATTTTGCTTTATATCCCCAAGACTAGTAGCGTTATTCTTCTTAAGATTATGTCTTATCAGGTTGGGAAGGGAAACCCCTACAAAGAAAGTTTCAGTGTTAAAAAAGATTCCCGTTCCAAAATTGGCTTTCGAAGAATTTATAACCTGGCTGAAGCTCGGATCATTTGGATCGATCACATCGATTTTCGTAAAATCGGATTTGAAGTTCATTATCCCTGCCTGAAGCCCTAATGCCAGTGTAGAAAAACTTCCTACCGGAACTTTGTAAGCATAGGCAGCCTGTGCACCGACGGTTTTTGTGATCTCGTCTCTGTCATCAACCACTTTGATGCCCAAGCCAATTCTTTTATCCGGAATCGGCATGTCAACGGAAAGAAAAGTGCTTTGAGGTGCAGTCTTAAAACCAGTCCATTGCTTGCGGTACATGGAGGTTATCTGAATGGATTCTCTTGCGCCGGCATAAGCAGGATTGATTTCAAATGTGTTGAACATATACTCGGAGTACAGCGGCAACTGCTGCGCTGAAAGCTGCATTGAGAAGCAGATGGATAAAAATATCCCCACCGTCAACCTCCAATATATATTTTCTCTATTCATGCATTACCGATTGATTACGAGGTAACCTGTGATAGGTTTTTCCGTATTTATATTCAAAATGTAGTAATAAGTGCCATCGGGAAGCTCATTGTTGACCAAACCCTTCTGATTACCAATCCCGTCAAATGTGTTTTTGTAATTTCCGTCTCGGAAAACAAGTGTTTGCCACCTGTTGTAAATGTCAAGTCTAACCTGGTCCGTAGGTTTAAGATTTTCAATAATGAACTTCTCGTTCAGACCGTCATTGTTAGGCGATATACCTTCAGGGATTCTCAGTCCTGATGTAGCTGTCGCTTTCCCTGTCGATTTGGCGAAATATTCTCTCAGTCCAACGCCAGTTATTCCCGTACGAGTATGCACATATGCATTTGGAATTGCCGTTCCGGAGGTGATGGAACCTGCTGCAATTGCAGTAGGAGCAACTTTGTCCCATGATTCTGTGGACGCCACATATCGGCTCAAATAACTTGTTGATCGATTTGCTGCGAAGTTGGGTCCCTCGTCGTTCGCGTGATGCTGCGTATTTAAAGCCAGAACGGCTGTTGGATCATTGATAGAAAAGGAAACACTCCAGGTTTTAGGAACAAAGGTCACGTTATCAGGAATACCCAATACGGCTTTGCTATAAACATTGTCAAACACCCTAACCTTGATTTCCTGCGCAACACCCCGATGGTTCAGAGCTCCGGGGGTATAGCTGGAAAGACCGGTACCCACAGGAAAAACCAAGTCCGGCTGTGCCAAACCTGATGAACTTCTAACAAGAAATCCCCCGTTGGTTCCAGAGCCGGTAACAACGAACTTGTCTTTGTTAAAACCCGTGATCGTTGCGTTCGATCCCAATATTGCATTCCTGTTATTCAAAATAAGATGGCCGGTATCGAAATGCAAATTTCCACGTACTACCAGGTCGGCACCTTCGAGGTTTACATTTCCGGAATTGGCAATAGTTAGGTTGGGAAAACCCGTGTTTGCCTGAATATTCTGACTTTCGATATACTGTGCTGAATTTGTAAGTGACTGGAATCTGAAAATGCCACCCTGACCATTAACACCACCGGTGCTTTCATCCATGATCCTGCCTGCCGGTGTATTGGTCCAGCGTTGTCCAAAAAAACTAATAACTGAATTTCGATGAGTGACGAAAGAACCCGCGTTTTTCACGTCAGAAAAAATCCCTACAGTTTCGCCGGAATGAACTGCAAACGCGTCACCCGACTGAAGAGAGATTTGAATCAATTCCTGCGCTTGGCTAAGCGTAGAAGCGAGAAATAACACTATCAAGAAAATGGAAAAAACTACTCGTCTAAAATGCTGCACCTCAATTATCTAACTACTCTTAATCTTCTGTTAATCATCCGCGCGCGTAATAAAGCCATAATCGTACCAGCAGGTCCATTTTCACCCTCAGATGAAGGATAATAGGAATTTTTTCCGAAGATCTCTGCTTACGCCTCACAAAGGCTATTTCCTCATTAATATGAAATTTATAATTCAATTACCGATGAGGAGAATCGGGATAAAACTCCCCAATGTGGGCAATTTATTACCCGCTAAAATCAAGGTTTTTTTAATGGATTTGTTATAGACCAAACTATTTGATAAACAGGTTGTTAAAGAAAAAACCAAACACAAGTAATTATGAAAACTTCAAACATATTTTTAGGCGGACTTATCCTGTTCGCAGCTTGTACAAACAAACAACAGGAAGTTGTTCCAGGAACTTACGTAGATCTTAATTCCGGCGACTCTGTTCAGGTAATTGTTGACCCTGTAACTGGCTATGCGATCAATAGCAAAAATCAAAAACCTGTGTATTTATATGTTGATAACAACCGGGATACAATCTTCACAACAGGAGCGGTTGTTAACAATAAAATAACCCGTGTTGACGACGATTATTATCAGATTGACGATACAAAAGTGACGGTGGAAGATAAAGATGTAATTATAAAATATGACGATTATAAAAAGAAATTTGATGGCGATGACTATAAAGTAAAAGACGATAATTACAAGTTAAAAGTAGAAGGTGACGGAGATTCAAAATTGAAAGACGGAAATTACAAGAAAAAAGTATCCGAAGATGGTGATGTTAAGATTAAAGATGGTGATTCGAAAACCAAAATAGAAGATGGAGTAGTAAAAAAGAAAAACTAATAGATCTAACACTTTCGTTAATAATCACAGTTTTAAAATTCAAGTTAAAACAAAAAGAATCATAACCTGTTAAATAAACATCCAAAAACTAAACGATAAACACATGAAAAATCTAATGAAAATTCTATCATTTGCGGTGATCAGTTCGGCGGTTGTTGCCTGCACTAACAAAAACGCAGCAGACGGAGACACTGACACTACTATGATGAGCGAATCGACCGAAATGACGACCTCAACAGCTAGTGTTGTACCAGGAAGCTATAGGAATTTAAGCACCGGTAAAACTGTTTACATCATAGCAGATCCGACCACAGGATGGGCCGTTGATAGCATAACGAAAGTTCCGGTTGAGTTTTACATCGATACAACAGGTGATACAATATTTCAAACCGGTGTGGTCGTGAACAATGCAATCATGAAAAGCGATGGAAAATGGATTCTTGATGAAACGAAAATCAAGCGTGACGGAGACGATATTAAGATAAAAAATGAGGACGGCAGCAAAGTAAAAATCGAGGCTGACGGTGACATGAAAACTAAAAGTGCCGATGGAAAAATTAAGGTAGAAGGCGACACTGTTAAGGTTAAGCCAAAGAACTAATCCATCAAATATATTCTCACAGAAAGCCTCCTCTCTTGAGGGGGCTTTTTTATTTTAAAGAAGTCCATAAACAACTAAACCTCAGCTAATTGTATCCTCTTTGAATTTTCCAAATGAAGACAGTATCAGGACCAGCATTCCCATAAAAATAAGGAAAGTAAACGCAGTTTTTAAGTCGGTTTCACCCGCTAATAACCCGACTATGGGAGGTCCCACCAGCAGGCCGAAAAACCCAATGGTAGTGACTGTTGAGAGGGCTTGACTGGCTGGCATAGTCGTCGATTTACTGGCTGCACTGTAAGCCAACGGGACCACAGAAGATACTCCCAAACCGACGATCAAAAACCCAGTTATTGCGGGTATTTCTTGAGGAAAAATCACCGATATGAGTAAGCCCAAAACGGTAAGTGATCCGCTCAACTGCAATACCCTTTTTACTCCAATCTTGTGGGTCAGCCAGTCGGCAATGAAGCGTCCAGAGGCCATTGCTATCATAAAGGCAGTGTAGCCCGCTCCTGGCTCAGCCTTTACTATTTTAAGGAAGTAAACACCACTCCAATCGAACATTGTCCCCTCGCAAATCAACGAACAAAAAGCTATGACCCCAAGCTTCAAAAGAGGTCTGTCAGGCATAACAAACTTCAGTCCGTCAGCATTTTGCCCATCGTCCTTTGCAATCAGATTCCCATTGCTTAACGCGATGATTAACAGCATTATGACAAGTATCAATAAAAAAAGATAAGGCGGACTTATGCCATAACCCATCATGACGGTTCCGATAGCAGCTCCAGCGAAGCCGGCAAGGCTCCACATACCATGAAACGACGCCATCACGGGCTTGTTATAGCTTGCTTCTACGCCAGCGGCTTGTGTGTTAACAGCTATGTTCAGAAGGTTGCTAAAAAATCCAAACGCTAATAAAACACATACAAGGCCGGCAAGACCCTGGACTATCCCAATAGCTAAAAGAAGGAGCGTATAGATCATTGCGGATACGATTACAACCTTTCTACTTCCGAAACGGTTAATTATCGACCCCGAGAACGGGAGACAAAGAAACAATCCGGCAGGCAATGCGAACAGGACCAGACCCAGGACGCGGTCAGATATATTTAATTCTTGTTGTATGGTAGGAATCCTGGAAGCCCAGCTGGCGAAGGTTAGACCGTAAGCGAAAAAAATAGCACTAACTGCAAATCGGCTTTTACGCCGACTCAGTTCTTTAGAATAGGTAGACATCGTAAAAGGGAAATAATATCAAAAAAAGAGCTACCAATTAGGTAGCTCTTTGGGTTTTAAGGCCTTAAACTTTAATCTCTACTTCGACTCCACTTGGAAGCTCAAGTTTCATCAGAGCATCAACCGTTTTAGAGTTGGAACTATAGATATCCAACAAACGTTTGTAAGCACACAACTGGAACTGCTCACGTCCTTTTTTATTTACGTGTGGTGAACGAAGCACTGTGAAGATCCTCTTTTCAGTTGGCAATGGAATTGGTCCACTAACTACCGCACCCGTAGGCTTAACGGTTTTAACGATCTTCTCAGCAGATTTATCTACCAGATTGTAATCGTAAGATTTTAATTTGATTCTGATTCTTTGGCTCATTTTTGTCTGTTTATGGTTAACGTTAGAGCTATTAGTAACGGTAACCGGTTTATTTTTAGAGCCAAGAACCTAGAATCAAGAATCAGGACAAATATCCCCGGTCTTGGATCTTGGTTCTTGGTTCTTGGATCTTGATTCTTGATTCTTGGCTCTTGATTCTATTATGCATTCGCTTTCTTACCCTTCACTTTGGCAACAACCTCTTCCTGAACGTTCTTAGGAGCTTCAGCATAGTGATCGAATTCCATTGTAGAAGTTGCACGTCCTGAAGTGATCGTACGTAACTGAGTTACATAACCAAACATTTCAGAAAGTGGCACAGTAGCCTTAATAACCTGAGCACCCGCACGGGTATCCATTCCCAAAAGCTGGCCGCGACGACGGTTCATATCACCGATAACATCACCCATGTTTTCTTCAGGAGTAAGGATCTCGATCTTCATGATCGGCTCCATCAATACTGGCTTACATTTTGGCAATGCTTCACGGAATGCAGATTTAGCACAGATCTCGAAAGACAGTGCGTCTGAATCGACCGCGTGGAATGATCCGTCGATCAGACGAACTTTCATATCCTGTAACGGATATCCTGCAAGAACACCATTAACCATCGCAGCTGCAAAACCTTTCTCTACAGAAGGAATGAATTCACGTGGGATTGAACCACCAGAAATTTCATTCACAAACTGAAGACCAGTTTTACCTTCATCATTCGGAGATATGATAATTTGTATATCAGCAAATTTACCACGACCACCCGTTTGTTTCTTATACGTTTCACGATGTTGTGTAGTTCCAGTGATCGCTTCTTTGTAAGATACTTGAGGAGCTCCCTGATTTACTTCAACCTTAAATTCACGTTTCAAACGGTCCATAATGATGTCCAGGTGAAGCTCACCCATACCAGAAATTATCGTTTGTCCAGTTTCGTCGTCGGTTTGAACACGGAAAGTAGGATCCTCTTCAGATAATTTACCTAAAGCCATACCTAACTTATCTATGTCAGCCTGAGTTTTAGGCTCGATCGCTAAACCGATAACCGGCTCAGGGAAGTTCATAGACTCTAATACAATTGGGTGTTTCTCATCGCAAAGCGTGTCGCCTGTTTTGATGTCCTTAAATCCAACAACAGCAGCAATATCTCCTGCTCCAACATTAGGAATAGGATTTTGCTTGTTTGCATGCATCTGGAAGATACGTGAAATACGCTCTTTATTGTCAGAACGCATATTGTGCACGTAAGAACCTGCTTCCAGGTTACCTGAATACACACGTATGAAACACAAACGACCAACGAACGGATCTGTTGCAATCTTAAATGCTAAAGCAGCAAATGGTTCCTTTTCACTTGGCTTGCGAAGAATTTCTTCGCCAGTTTCCGGGTGAGTTCCAACGATACCTTCAACATCCATTGGCGAAGGAAGTAATTCCATCACGTAGTCAAGCATAGTTTGAACGCCTTTGTTCTTAAATGATGAACCACATACCATCGGTACGATCTTCGCATCAAGAACTGCTTTACGCAATGCATCAAGAACTTCACGCTCAGTGATGGTTTCAGGAGCTTCGAAGAATTTTTCCATCAAAGTCTCATCATACTCAGCAACAGATTCCAGTAATTTTTCTCTCCACTCGGTAGCTTCTTCAACCATATCATCGGGGATAGCCACTTCAGTAAAGGTCATACCTTTATCATGCTCATTCCAAACAATACCACGGAAGTTGATCAGATCAACAACACCTTTGAATGAATCTTCAGCACCGATGGGTAATTGCAATGGAACTGCATTAGAACCTAGCATGTCTTTAACCTGCTTAACAACTTTTAAGAAGTCAGCACCAGAACGGTCCATTTTATTAACGAAACCTATGCGGGCAACGTCATAGTTATTTGCAAGTCTCCAGTTGGTTTCAGACTGAGGCTCAACACCGTCAACTGCAGAAAACAAGAATACCAACCCGTCAAGAACACGCAATGAACGGTTTACCTCTACGGTAAAATCCACGTGTCCCGGAGTATCGATAATATTGATGTGGTAGGTTTGATCTCTGTATTTCCAGTCAACAGTTGTTGCTGCTGAAGTAATCGTGATACCACGCTCCTGCTCCTGCGCCATCCAGTCCATCGTTGCAGCACCATCATGCACTTCACCAATTTTATGGCTAACACCAGAGTAGTAAAGGATCCGCTCAGTAGTTGTAGTTTTACCCGCATCAATGTGAGCAGCGATCCCGATATTTCTTGTGTATTTTAAATCTCTTGACATTATATTGTTTCCTGATTAGAATCTAAAATGAGAGAATGCTTTGTTAGCTTCCGCCATTTTGTGCGTATCCTCTTTCTTCTTTACTGCAGCACCTTCACCTTTTGAAGCTGAAATGATCTCTCCGGCCAATTTCTCAGTCATGGTTTTTTCACCACGTTTACGAGAGTAATTGATCAGCCATTTCATTCCCAAAGCTATTTTACGCTCAGGACGAACTTCTGTAGGAACCTGGAAGTTTGCACCACCTACACGGCGGGATTTAACCTCAACAGCAGGCATTACATTATTCAAAGCTTTTTTCCAGGACTCTAACCCGTTTTCGCTTGTTTTTTTCTCTACTAATTCAACTGCGTCGTAGAAAATAGAGTATGCGATAGATTTTTTACCGTCATACATCATATTATTTACAAACCTGGTTACCATTACGTCGTTAAACTTTGGATCAGGCAGTAAGATTCTCTTTTTTGGTTTTGACTTTCTCATGTTGCTTTCCTCCGTTTAATTATTTCTTTTTACCCTTAGCTGGTCCGGCTGCTGCCTGTCCAGGTTTTGGTTTCTTTGTTCCATATTTAGAACGACGTTGGTTACGACCAGCTACGCCAGACGTATCTAAAGCACCACGGATGATGTGGTAACGCACTCCAGGTAAATCTTTAACACGACCACCACGGATTAACACGATCGAGTGCTCCTGTAAATTGTGACCTTCACCAGGGATATAAGCATTCACTTCTTTTCCATTGGTTAAGCGCACACGGGCAACTTTACGCATTGCTGAGTTTGGTTTTTTAGGGGTAGTGGTATACACACGTGTGCACACTCCTCTTCGCTGTGGACAGCTGTCCAACGCTGGGGATTTACTCTTATCCACCAGAGCTACTCTACCTTTTCTAACTAATTGTTGGATTGTAGGCATTTTTTCCTTTTAGTGTTTATTTGTTTTTAACCTGAATGAGCTTGTTATAGCTTTCATTTAGGGACTGCAAAAGTACGAACTTATTTTTGATATTCAAGAGGTTGAAAGGAAAAAATTGACAATGGACAATGGACAATGGCTGTTCGGTAACCTCATCCGATGACTCGAAGTCATCAGATGATTAAATGACGAATATTGCTAATCCTAATCACTTTCAAGCTAGGCCTTGTCTAAAACAAAGAAGATCCAATTAATGTAATGCTAGAATTATATAGATGTTTTTTGGAAAGCGAAGCCTGTGCCTGTCGGTTTGGGCAGCCCGGCTTTCCGCTGTAGCCCTCGGTCGTGCCTCCCTCGGGGCTGCCGCTGCAAGCCGGTTTATTCTAACGAAGCTTAGTTCTATTGAAATCCGCTACTAAACGCATTTATACCACTGGGCAAATGTCATTCTGACAACGAAATATTCTAATTGTTGAAGCTAGTTATTTTATCTATACGTCGTTTTACCTTTAATTTGTTCATTTTGGCAAAGGATTGCTTCACCACTCACAACTGAGTTTTCATAGACTTTTACATTCCCGGAAATTTTTACGTTATCACGAACACAAGCTTTTCCAAATACCTTTGTATACCCACTAATTTCTGCATTCCCTAGAATTTTTGCATCACCAAAAATCCTAGCATTATCAAAAATCTTTACATTATCTTCAATCCTGGAAAAGCCATAAATTTTAGCTTTACCACTTATAATGATTTTTTTATCTTGAAAATTATAAATGGACGTTATGCAAGCATAATCATATACTTCTGTGAAATCCAATATATCTATCTCACCACCGCCTCTCCCATTTATAAACGCCTCTCCGTAAATCTTTGCAAAGTTATAAATATTGACACTTCCAGAATTAGTATCATTTGGCATGTCTATTCCAAAAACTTTTGAATTATCGAGTACTTCAACTGAATCATAAATTCCAACATTCCCATATATTATGGCATTCCCATATGCTCTTACTTCTCCAAATATACCTGCACCATTAGAAATAACCGCGTTCCCATATACCATTGCATCTTCAGCAACCCTTGTATTAGAGCCTACAATTTTCGCATTATCGAAAACTTTTGCAAATCCACACAACATTCCAAATATTTCACTATTTCCAAATGCACTGGCATCATCATAAACATGACCTAAAACTAATGAGTTTCCATATATTCTAGCATTCCCTCCAACAGTACCAAATCCTTCAATTATGGCATTCCCCCATATTGCGGCATTGCCAGATATTTGTGCATTGCCTCTAACTATAGCATTCCCATATATCTGAGAATTATCTTGAATAATAGCTTGATCTTTTACTATCGCATTTCCTGAAACGCAAGCTTTTCCTGAGACACAACCGTCATTCGAAACCCAGCCGTACCCTCCAAATGAATAATCTTCAGCTAAATTGTCTAAACTCTCTACAAATCCTCCTAAATCACCCCTTCTGATCTCATGTTCAGGAATGTCAATAGTTGCTTTGATTCTAAATAATGTTGAATTTAAGGCACTTTTCTCTTCAGTTAATTCAAAATGTTTTTCCATTTAATGATTCACAATTGCTTAAAAGCCCTAAATGTACAAACTGTATCCAGCATACACTTCTGAACATTTATAGCGCGATGATTTAAAGTCCTAATTATAACACATGGAATTACACATATTAATTAACATGATCGGTATACTCTACTACGATTCGAATAGTTCTAAAACCAAAAAATGGAGCTCAAGAAGCCGCTGTTGTAAAAGAACTTCTTACGTATTACTATTCTGAAAAGACTTTCGTTTTAGCTCGTTAATTCCCAATGATGATTAGATAAGACAGAATTTATGACGACCAACTTCGATTATTTAATTTACACCAATGGAGCCACATCAACCAATGCTTCCATTTTCCTCGCTCTTTCCCAATTATCTGATAGCTCCTTTTGATGCAGAGCTGCCCATTCAATCACTAGGCCGAGTACTCTAGGAGGCAAGTGACCACTATACAATTCAAGTTTACTTATGTCAATTAAGGCTTCGAATTCTGAATAAACCGCATGAAAATGAGGCGGATTGTGATCCCGGTAAAACATCCTGATAATAATTCCAAGGAAGCTACTAATTTGAGGCATAATGAGGAGATTGAAAAACCTCTTCTGGCGACTTGCCCAATAATTCCGCATAAATCGTTAAGGCATCTATTTCAAGTTCTTCGGACCATGCAATAGAGTAACCTGTTGTATATACATTTGAAAATAAGATTTCATCTCGTAATTCCTGAAAAATTCCTTTTTTTACAAGTTCAGTCAGGTCAATTATTCCATTTACACCATCTTCGAAAGAAACATCGATCCTATATCCACGCAATGACTTTACTTTAATTACTTTCATATTCAACGGGCATTTTTCAAATTTACAAATTTTGGCGTTAATGTTTAGAATTTCAATCCTTAAAAACCTCATCCAAATCCAGCTCAAACCCTGAAAGCACATCTGAGTTAACTCGTTCACCTAATGTAAATAACTTGGAAGCCTGATATTTACCTTCTGCATTGAGCGTGTATTTCAGAAATGTTTTTTCACTGGGACTTACAACCCAATACTCTTTTACTCCGAACTCCTCGTAAACCTGATATTTGTTGAAGAGCTCCTTTTTATTATTGCCTGGCGACAAGATCTCAACAACGATGTCAGGGGAACCAATGCAGCCTCTGTCATCCAGTTTTGCCAGATCACAGACCACGCAGAGGTCGGGTTGCAGAACTGTATAAATATCATTGTCAGCTTTACTTCCTGTATGAAACCGGACATCAAAAGGCGCGGTGTAAACCTCGCATGTCTTATTTCTTAAATAGTGGAAAAGAAAGTATGAAATTTTTCCTGAAATCTTCTGATGAGGCCGGGAAGGTGCACCCATTTTATAAATCTTTCCCAATATCAGTTCGACACGATCATCGAACAGCCAATTTAAATAACTGGCATAGCTATACGTTAAAGACAGGTCGATATCTTCCAGCGATACGACCTTGTTCTTGTCATTAGTTTCCTTATAGGAAAGATGCTCTGTCATTTTCCGTCAAATTAACCATTAAATACCTCATCCAGATCCAGTTCAAAACCAGGAAGGATCTCCGAATACACTTTTTCACCCAGCGTGAATAACCTGGATGGCTGATATTTGCCGATTGAATCCAGCGTATATTTCAGGAAGGTTTTTTCCATGGCGCTCACAACCCAATACTCCTTGACTTCGAACTCTTCGTAAATGTTGTATTTATTAAGAAGCTCCTTTATATTGTTCCCCGGTGAAAGAATTTCAATTACGATATCCGGCGCTCCAATACACCCACGGTCATCTATGTTCGAGGTATCGCAGATGACGCAAATGTCAGGCTGCAAAACAGTATAGATACATTTATCCGCTAAACTTTCTTTAGGAAAGCGGACGTCAAAAGGTGCATAATAAACCTTACATGACTTATTTTTCAGGTAATGATAAAGAGAATAAGATATGCTGGCGGATACCTCCTGATGTAAGGGAGACGGCGCAGGACTCATTTTAAACACCTTTCCTTCGATTAGCTCCACACGATCATCGAATAACCACGTAAGGTAATTGGCATAACTGTAAGTTAAAGACAAGTCAATATCCTCCAGTGATAAAACCTTTTCATTTAAATTATGATATGGCCCTGACATTGTGCATGAAATAAATGATTCTCAAATTTAATTAAATCCGATGCTAATTCCTAAAAATCTTAGTTAACGGTATTTTTTCCTTATGAAATTTTAAGACATTTGTGAACTAAGCTGGCAAAACGCGTGTCGATTGTGCTTTGTTAAAAAACTCCCTGTCGTGAAAATAATTCTTACTTAAAATCCGCAAGCTTAATCCTCTATTGTATTTTTGCAGTATAAAATTATCCTTCATGACACAATCCATTAAAGAACAAATCAAAGCGCTTATAGGATCTCCAGAATTATCTCAAACCGATTATCGAAAAGCAAGAGCGATTTACATTAACGGCAATTGCCAGATATTGAGCCGCTCTGCACGGGGTTTTGACGTTTTGGTGAATGATGACGATGAGGATAACCTTGAAGCAAATATTCTATATTCTGAAGAAGAAAGCCTGCGTTATTTTCGTGATGGAAAACCTCTCCCCTGGGATAGTTATGGCCTGGCAGCATTAATGCAAATAGACGAGGAATTGGCAAAACCGCAACATACAATTGCTTTAGAAGGGAAACGATATAGCCGTGAAGGGATGGCAAAACGCGTGTTGAAAGAGCGGAAAGCGAAAGCTCTAAAAGCAAAATACACTATACGGTTTGCCGATAATATTTACGGTGAGCACCTGCTGATCAATGAAAAGGGTACGCGTTATAAAATTACGCTCCGCGATTTCGAAAATGAAACCGGCTATACTGATAACCCGGACCTTAAAACAAATAAACTGGGCACCACTAAACATATCATATTTGCATTTGATGCACTCAAGGCCCAGCCGGAAACATACAACAACCTGAGCAAATTCTATCCTTTTGTAGAAATTTATCTTGACCCGCTGAACGATTACCGCATAACCTGGCATTATCCGCACAGTTTGAAATCTGAAACTGCAGCTTTAATTACCAAATATTTTGGCGATAAAAAACATATCGAAGAAGACGCAGTTAAAGATTTTCTCACCTTTATCAGGGAAGCCGCAGAGCAGCCACAAATCCTGATAAGGCCGGAAGTAGAGGAAAAAATAAAGAAAGCCTGGGACAGGGAAATGCTTGAAGTAGTAAAGAAAGAAGAAGAATTAGATTTTTCACTTTTAAAAGGCACTTTATTTCCCCTATCAGCAGGAAGGAGTGACCTTTGCCACCTTCCGCGATGGCGCCGTCATTGCCGATGAAATGGGCCTCGGCAAAACTATTCAGGCTATAGCAACGGCAGTAATGAAGAAAAAGCTGTTTGGCTTTAAAAAGACCCTTATCATTTGCCCTGCTTCTTTAAAAGAACAGTGGAAACAGGAAATTGAAAAATTTTCGCATGAAAAAGCCGTAGTAGCAGAGGGACTTCCGGAACAAAGGGCCAGCCTGTATCGCAATAGTGATGCTTATTTTATCATTGCTAATTACGAAACCGTATTACGCGACTGGCGGGAAATGAACCGTATGGAAACGGATTTTATAATTTTAGATGAAGCGCAGAAAATCAAAAATTTCTCTACCATTACTGCGCAAAGTATTAAGCTGCTGGAAAAGAAACATGCTTTAGTAATTACCGGTACGCCTATTGAAAACCGCCTGATAGACCTTTACTCTATTATCCAGTTCATTGACCCTCAATTTTTAGCTCCTTTATGGGAATTTTCATACCAGCATTGCTATTTTGACGAAAACAAGGCTGATAAAATTACCGGTTATTACAACCTGCAGCAATTAAATGAGCGGTTGAAGTCCATCCTGATAAGAAGGGAAAAGAGAAGGGTGCTTAAAGAACTTCCTCAGGTTACAGAAATTACGGTACCTGTCGCACTGCACCTGGAACAGGAAGTATATCACGCCAGCTATGCCAAGGGTATTGCGGCCATCCTGCGGAAAAAATTCATCTCTCCGTTTGATCTCCAAAAATTGATGCTGCTGATGAATAGCATGCGCATGGTATGCGACTCTACTTTTCTGGTTGACAAGGAATCATATATCTCGCCCAAACTTCATGAACTGAAACATATTATCCTTGAGAAATTAGACCTCAAAAACCATAAAGGTAAGGTCATAATCTTCTCAGAATGGATCACTATGCTTCACCTTATTGGCAAAATGCTGCATGAATGCGGCATCGGCTTTGCCCTGTTAAGCAGCCAGGTGGCTGTAAAAAACCGAGATAAATTAGTGAAGAAGTTCGAAACCGATATTGACTGCCAGGTGTTTCTTTCGACAGAAGCAGGTGGTACAGGCCTTAACCTGCAGGTAGCCGAAACGGTCATCAATTTTGAGCTGCCCTGGAACCCTGCAAAAAAGAACCAGCGCATCGGCCGTATAGATCGCCTGGGGCAGCTAAGCAAGCAGCTTACCGTAATAAACTTAATCACCAAAAATTCAATTGAAACAAAGATTGCATCGGGTTTAACCCTGAAACAAAACCTTTTTGATGGCGTGTTAAAAAACGAAAACGGCCCTGATGAAGTTGATTTTTCCGCATCGGGTAGAGCCCAGTTCCTACAGGAACTGGAAGAAATTATGAACGGATTTATTGCTCCTGATACCTCCCGGGAATTAGATACTGTACCTGAAGCCGAAACCCTGATGGCAGAAGAAATCCTTCAGGATATTGTTTCCGAAGAGGATAGTCCGGATATAGTATTTGCTGGGGAGCGTACAGAAGCGCAGGAAAGCACCGCAGCTATTGAACAACAGGAAAAAATGCAAACTATGGAAAAGGTAATGAACCAGGGAATGGATTTTTTGTCGGGTATGTTTAAAATGGCTACAGGAAAGGACCTGGGTTTTGAAGGCCAGAAAATAGAAATAGACAAAGAAACAGGAGATGTCGTAATGCGGTTTAAAATGCCAAAGATGTAAGCAACGGAATAATCAAGAATACTCCCCAGTCGGTAAAGGAATTATATACCCGAATATTCTGTAGGATGCAGAAGGATAGTTTCATTTTTTGACACCGTATTCTTGTAGTAATCCATCGCAGCAAGCTTTTTCCATTCAGGATCAACACGAAATGCATCCCAATGCGCATTTCTGGCAGCCATATCTTCAAAGGTTGTCATATACATTAAATTGGGCATTTTGCTGCCTGCAATAACACTTCCATAAAACACTGCATTGAAACCCAATCTTTTGAAAAGAGCAATTTCACCACCCTTGTTGAACATCTCTACCTTTTTAGCATACATTTTTTCAGTAGGGCCTTCATAGCTTCTTAACTCATAAACACGTTTTTGAAGTTCGTTTTTTAAAGCCGGGATCTGCATGGCAGGCATATCGTCAAACGCTTTAATGAAAATAGATTCCATCCTTTGATAAGGAGCCTTATTGTAAACAGCTTCCAGATACGACTTACCGTCATTATTGTATGATGCGTCTTTAACTAAAAGTTCCGATGCACCAATGTAGTTTTTTGCAGACTTAAATGGGATTAAAACATAGATTCGCTTGTCTTTTACTTCCCCATTATTTATCGGCTTAAAAACGCCCACATTTCTTATACCCTGACGATTCATCGCAGGCATAAAAGCATTTTTTAAATACTCATCAATTACGGCTTCCTGACCCTGATCTTCAAAATGATAAACCTTTATTTCATAAAATGGTGTCTTTCTTGATTGGCTGAAAAGCTCAGAAGCAAAGATCGAAATCAATAAAATAGTTAGTGCAGCAGTGAATTTAGACGTTTTCATACTATATAAAACTTGTTTGCAATAAATGTACAGTTAAAATATTCAAGGGAAGACACGAATGAAGCTTTCAAACGAGTGTTATAATTTAGCATCATTTACTTCGATCCAATATCCATCCGGATCCTGAAAATAAATTTGAGATACTCCGTCGGGCCGTATCGTTGGGGATTTGCTATCACCTTTCATATTGATACGATCAATTTTATACTTATCGAGAAGCACTATAAATTCTTTTACAGATTTTACACTGAAACAAATGTGTGAACTTTTTTCATGAGGAGTGATTTGCTTTGCACCTTCAATGAGATGAAGCTGACTATAATCTCCAATTTTAAACCACGTGTGCTTTCCATCGTTAAACGGCTCAGGTGTTATTTCCAATTCCAAAACATCTCTATAAAATCGGGTGCTCTTTTCAAGATTAAAGACATATAAGGCAATATGATTGAGGACAGGTTTGTGCTTGACCTGGGCAACGACACCTGACTGCGTTAGTAGCACACAACTAATTAAAATGGCTGAGTAGTATAAAATTTTCTTCATTAACTTAAAATAGATCCTCTGTATACAACATTTCTTTATTTGGTTGCCGCAAACTTGATAAATTCAGTTTTGACCTGATCATCGGATAGATTACTTCCTGAGTGAATTAGTATTTTATACCGAAAAGTTACGGATTGACCTGCTGGCAACTTAAAGTTCAGCACGTCTTTTCCAGCACTCATTTCTTTCTGACCCAACGGATTAGCAGCAAATAATCCGTAACCGCGGGCATGCCAATAAGTTGGATAACCTACATTTTGAGGATGGTCTAAAATTACCAAAGACACTGGTTCTCCTCCGATAGTTGAAGTAAGGTTTACCCAATTACCGCGTGTACCCCACACATCATCCCCTTCTTTTCCTTCACTGCTGCGATATTTACCTGTTACACCTTCATTATTGAGTTTGGCTACATTTGTAGTTTTACCTCCTGCATCGGTAAATATTTCTGCCTTTTTTGAAGGATGCTCTAACTCTCGGGCTAGTCTTATTCCAATAAGTCCTTCTTTGTTGTCTTTAAAGGCAACTTCTTCTCTTAATGCTCTAAGTGTTGTAATTCGCTCTATGGCACGTGTAGTTCCAGCTTCACTGAAAATAAACTTAGTCTCTTCACTAAGCAATTTCGTACCATCTGGCTTCTGCCAATCCATAGAGACCTCCAATTCTGCACTGTTGTTACCATTAGTCATTTTTGTTACGGTTCTGTGTTTTATCGTACCGTATCCGCTTTTCCTGTCTGCGGGTATATCAGTCGAATTATTCCAAAAATCCAAACCGTTGACGTCTCCATAGTTAAACCATAATCCGACATGATGCGGGTGATCTACACGCTCTCCGGGACGAGGATCCATTGGCCATCCACGTGTAACAAGAGTACCTTTAGAAGTACTTAAAGGATATAGAACTGGCTTCATTAATACATCAGGATATATATAAGACGTAAAAGGTCTACCATCAATAGCGACGTCGATACGCTTACCGTCTTTATTTTCAGTAAGCGTAAAACGTTCTTTTTTACCTTGAACCATCTGGGCATTACAACTGATTAAACCAACCATCGCTGATAAAATCGAAAATACTAGAATGAAATTTCTTCCCATATTCAAATATCTATGATGACAAACTCTTCAATCAGAGTTCACCTTCCGAATTGTATGTTATCTCTAAAACAATTAATGAAAAAACATAACCCTGTACGGTTCAGGGTTATGTTTATCTGTGTGAAAGCTTGAAATTAACCAATAACTACCTTTTGCTTCGCATCATTAAAAGTTACCTTTTTCCCAGTTTCCAAAGCCGTACGGGTCATGATGTTAGCTACAGAATGATTATAGCCTGCCTTAACAGAAGCATTTGGTGTTTTCCTGCTGCGTACGCATTCCATCCAGTTACGCATGTGTAGTGAAGTCATTTGATCGCCACCTGTATTTGCACCCGTTTCCATCTTTGCTGCATTAGCTAATGTAGCCGGCTCCAGTAAGTTGGCTTTCATATTCATCTCAGCAGCCATTCTGGCGTTCAAACCTCCTTCAGGAGTAATTTTATTTGTGTCCAGATTAATCATCCCGCCATTAGAGTAGTATAATTCTTTTGTTTCACCGGCAGAGTTATGAAAGCGAGATGAAAACACAACCTGAAAACCTTTACTCATATCATTCTGTGGACCATAATCGAACACCGCAGTCATCGTATCCGCATTTGTACGGCCATCATTCCACTTATAAATACCACCATTGGCAGCAACACTGCGTGGATGATCCAAGCCCGTAAACCAATGCACAGTATCAATCTGATGAGACATCCACTGACCAGGGATACCGGAAGAGTATGGCCAGAAGAGACGGAATTCTAAATATTTTCGCGGATCCCACGCAACCTTGGGCCGATTCATTAAAAAGCGGTTCCAGTCTGTATCTTCCTGTCGGATTTCTTTTACTAATGGCACTCTCCACCTACCCGGCTGGTTGACATTCCAGCACATTTCGACCATGGTAATGTCGCCAAACTTACCTGAACGAATATATTCGTTTGCAGCTATATAATTTGGAGCACTACGACGCTGTGACCCGATCTGAACGATTTTACCGGTTTCTTCTACAGCTTTTAAAATAGCCTTAGCATCGTCCAATGTTTCAGCCATCGGTTTTTCTACATAAGCATCCTTCCCGTTGCGTACGGCTTCAACTCCCATCAGGGCGTGTTGGAAATCCGCAGTACTAATTATAACAGCATCCAGGTCTTTTGAAGCATACAGTTCATCGTTATTACGGAATTTTTTAATTGTTTGGCCCGTCTTTTCTTTTACGAATGCTTCTGCCTCATCCCGTCGACGGTTCCAGATATCCGAAACACCCACAAACTCAAAGTTCAACTCCTTAGCATGGTTCATAAATGAAGGAAGCAGAGAACTTTTAAAACGGCTGGAGAATCCGACAATACCTACCTGTACCCGTTCATTGGCTCCAATTATTCTGGCATAACTCTTTGCGCTAAAGCCCATCGCACCCAAACTTATGGCACCAACACCTATCGAGGCTTTTTTGATGAACTCACGACGTGAATTTTCTGTTATATTTTTCATCTTTTTATTTATTGTTTTTCTTAATGTGATGAATCGATCATTATTTGATAGTACCCGCTGCGGATTTTGGCAAATCATGCTGGTTTCATGTGCAAATAATTTTATTTTTAAAACTTACGGATCTTGATGTTTCTGTAATGAACTTCGTCGCCATGGTCCTGAAGAAGTAAATATCCTTCGGGAGCTTCCCCGAATTTCTCATAGTTTTTATATTTGCTCTTGGCAACGAGTGCACGAAATGAAGTGCTTCCACGCTCATACTCCACTACTTTAGTTCCATTAAGCCAATGTTCTACATGGTTATTTTTAGAAATAATACGCACCTGGTTCCACTCACCAATCGGCTTAGCTTTTTTCCCGTTTGCCGTTATCAGGTCATATAGAGATCCAATTGTACGGTTTCCATTTATACCCATTTTCGCATCCGGATGCAGATTGTCATCCAGAACCTGGTATTCAAGTCCAATAGCGGATCCCGGGCTTTTAGGAAGCTGTTCAGTCACGAAATATTTAACCCCGCTATTGGCCCCGGGAGTTAGTTTAGCTTCCAGGACTAATTCAAAATTGTCGTATTTAGCTTTAGTAATTATATCACCTCCATTGCGGGCTTCTTTGCCATCAGATTTGATGACTACTAATTCTCCCCCCTCTATTTTCCAACCCTGGGATGGGAAATCATCTTTATAAGCCCCACGCCAGCCAGTGGAAGTTTTACCATCAAAGAGAAGAACCCAGCCATTCTTTTGTTCCATGGAACTTAAGGTATTTTGTCTAGCTGACATGATTCCATCGCTCCTACCAGCAGATTGTGATGCAACTTCTTTTTTTGACTGACAACTGATTGCCAGAACACTCAGGAAAAAGGTGATCCCTACACTATATTTACTTTGAAACATATTATTGAATATATTCATAGAATCAAATTTTGATGCCGGCTTTTTGAAGGTAAGCCATCGTAATTTCAGCACACTGGCGAGGTGATTTCTCTTTGTCAGGAACGGAATCCAGTTCTACAATTCCCCAGCCTTTAAAATTTATTGCTTCCAGAGATTTGAATACACCGGGCAGATCAACTTTACCTTGCCCAAGCTCCACAAATGTATAGGCTTTAGGATCGGAACCCCCTTTGGGTCTAACGTCCTTAAGGTGCAAAGCAACTAACTGGTCTTTATAATCCCGTACAGCTTTTACCGGATCACCACCCCCCTGATGATAATGAGCAATATCAAGTAGAAATTTAACATTGCTATCGCAATTTTCCAGAATTGTTTGCACTTCTCCGGGAGTTTCCCCTAATTGATGCATGTGGTTATGATAGGTTGTTTGAATCCCAATATCACTGGTTCTTTTACCAATTTCATTTAAGAGCAGGGCATATTTTTTCAAATCCACCCGACTTGGAACACCATTTTTTGGTCTGGAAGAATTGGTAACCTGGATAAATTTACCTCCTGCTGCCTTTACAAATTTTGCATTATCCAGATGCATTTGAATCACTCCCGCATCATTCCCTGTATTGATATTTGCATTGCCACTTGAAAACATCGGAAAATCCAGTTTGTACTGATTTAACAAATCCTTTATCGCTTCTGGTTTGCTACCATATTCTTTTAAAATATTAGATCTCAGTTGAATTCCTTTGAAACCTAACGAGGAGATATCTTTCATTGCCTGCACATCATTTCCACCCCAGGTGATTGCCGAGTAGCCTACTTTTAGTCCGGGAAGTCGCTGAGCACTCAATACATTAACAGCTTTGCATGAAAATAGGGGCATAGCAATACTTGCCACACCTAACTGGGTTAAAAATCTTCTGCGAGATAGTTCGGAATTCATAGATTAACGAAAGATTAAAATCCTGGGACCTGACAGTTTATTTTCTAACTGTTAGGTCGGCTGGATTATGTATATACACTTTTTAATACCCTGTATTCTGAGGAAAATTCGTTACCCCACCTTCGGTTCTGTCAATCTGATCACTCGGAATAGGACGTAGAATGTGGAATGGTTGAATATTAGGTGCAGCATCCGGATTGTGTTTCTTTACCCGATCTACCAAAGTTCCTGTTCTGACCAGGTCAAACCACCGATCCATTTCGCCCAGTAATTCACGTCCTCTTTCGTCCAGAATAAAATCCATCGTTAATTCCGAAGCGGTTATCTGCATTGCCAGCTCTTTGCCAGGCAATGCGGCACGCTTTCTAACCTCATTGATAAATGTCAAAGCTTCAGTAGTATTCCCTGATTTAAACAATGCTTCAGCCGCGATTAAATAAGTTTCTGCAAGTCGGGCCACCATATAATCGCGTGAGCCTCTTTCTTCCTGAACTGAAGGACGAAGCGGATCTAAAAACTTACTTAATGTTGGAAAATACCGGTAGTTTCCTGATGAGAGTACTTCTGCACGGTCGATAGTCCGGTAATTTTTCGATGCTTTCACAGCGGCTGACACATTAACGGGTGCAACATAAATAGCTGTATCCCCTAACTTCATTCCTGTCGCCAGAGTTGCCGCGTTGTTGGCAAAAAACACTTGCTTGAAAGACCCGTTGTACCGGGAATCTTTGGTGCGGTCAAACAAATCAAGTGTATACATAGTTGGCTTGAAACGCTTAAATGGTCTCCCGTTAGCGATATCGCGTTGAGTTCCTTTGTGTCCTGCATCATATTCCATAATAAAATAAAGATGACCACTGTTGCCACCACCATTAGTTAATAAATCGTTGGTATACTGTACAGCGAAAACTACTTCAGAATGCTCCTGTTTAGCCTGATCAAAAACATCTGCAAATACCGGTAAAAGTTTAAGTCCATAATTGGCGATCACACTTTTAGCAAGGACTGCAGCCCTCTGATAATCGTCAGCTTTTGCGGCCGAAGGGATACTCGCCCTTGTTAAAAGTACCTTTGAAAGCATATGCTCAGCCGCTGCCTTACTTGCCCTGCCATAATCGTTTTGTTTTGCAGGTAATCCTGTAATCGCTAATTCCAAATCTGCAACAATCACATCGTAAACTGCTTTTACAGGAGATCGAGTGGCTGTTGTTTGAATTTCTGTTGTCTCTTTTAAGCTTAAGTGTATCGGGCCATATGTTTGAACCAGAATGAAGTAATAGTGTGCTCGCAGGAAACGTGCTTCTGCAACCCTTTGAGCTTTCAAAGCGGCTGGAACATCTGCAGTCGGAGCGCGGTCAATCACGGTGTTCGTGGTATTGATAGCTCTGTAGAAATCGTTCCATAAGTCCCGGATATATGAGTCTTGGGAATTAAAGCCAGATGTATAATCGTTAATATGCTTAAAACCACCATCTGCTCCTTTAGTATAGGTATCTGTACCGAAGACGGTAAGAGTAAAACCTCTTTGAGTACCGTAGTGGGAACGAAGCGGCTCGTATGAAGCCTTTACTGCATCTTCAAATCCTGCGGCTGATTTATAATACTCTGGGGTGATATTTGAAACTATATCCTCTTCTAATACTTTTTTGCAAGATTGACTTATTAAAGCCAAACAACACATGGTTAATATAATCTTTTTCATCTGTTTATTTTTTGTTTTTTAACTGTGATGAATCTATCATGATTTGATAATTATACCCCTGCGGGTTTGGCAAAATCATGATGGTTTCATCAATTGTCTTTTTTAATTAAAATTTAGCATTTAGACCGAAAATAAACTGGCGTGTAGAAGGAACACCGACGCCAACCTCATTAGTTTGCTCACGGTTATTACTCCTCCCACGTGCCTGCTCAGGGTCAAGATTGTCGCCATACTTTGAGAATATGAAGGGATTTTGAGCGCTTGCGTATAACCTAAGTGAAGACATTTTCAACCTGGTAGTTACAGTGCTTGGAATGTTGTATCCGAGGTTAATGTTACGGATCTTGGTGAATGATCCGTCAAAATAAGATATCGTATTGCTGTACAACGGATTCTCCTGGTTCTGATTCGGCCGCGGGAAAGCGTTTGTTGGGTTTTTAGGCGTCCAGTAGTCTACATTCAGATTATTGTAACGGCCAGCCAATGCATTTACACCGCTCGTATATAAACTACTTCGTATCATACTACCCTGGCGGGTGAATACAAATATCGAAAGGTCTACTCCTTTAAAGCTAAACCGGTTAGTAAAACCGCCTGACCATTTCGGGATATCTGATCCAAGAATCACACGGTCGAGAGCATTGATAACTCCATCGTTGTTTTGATCCCTAACCTTGATCTCTCCGGGTTTTTGTGTGTATTTCGATGCTTCAGCGGCCTCTTCAGTCTGCCAAATACCTGTCTTCTCGAAATCATAATAAACAGTTAAGGGCTTACCAATAAAATACAGACTGCCCACATCATCATTTTTACCACTGTAAATTTCAACAATCTCTTCTTTATTACTGTTCACATTGAAATCAGTCGTCCACTGAAATCCATTATCTCCGCCTTTATCAATATTTACTGTAGAGACGGTAAACTCAATACCTCTATTGCGACTTTTGCCTACATTTTGCAAAACGCTACCGTATCCACTGGTAAATGGTAGATTTCTTGGCATTAGAAGGTCAAAAGTGTCCTGTTCGTAAAGCTCCAATGAACCAGATATGCGGTTATTCAACAATCCGTAATCAAGACCAATGTTGGTAGTAGCAGTGGTTTCCCATCGTAAATCCGGATTAACCAAAGAATTAGGTCGATAACCGAAAGCACTTGTTGGACCAAATACATAAGTAGTCCGGCTAAGTGATCCTTGTGTTCCATAAGGACTTATTCCTTCATTTCCAGTAAGTCCGTAACTGACTCTTAATTTCAGGTTCTCAATAGCAGTGATCCCTTTCATAAAAGGCTCTTCTGAAATACGCCATGCCAGGGCTGCCGACGGAAAGAATCCATACTTTTTAGTATCTCCAAATAAACTCGTCTCTCCTGAAAATTTGGAAGAACCATCAATTCTGGTTGTAAGAGTAAGCAAATATTTATCTTTCAATCCGTAATTTATCCTCCCCATGTAGGACAACAAGCCACTTTCGTTCAGGTCACTATCAACCCCTTCAATGGTTGGTGCTGAAGAAAGCTTATAAAACAATTGGTATTCGTAAGGTAAACCGCTGGCCCTGATACTGGAAAATTCATTTCTCTGCTTCTGCACACTAAATAAGCCCGTAAAATTCAAGTCATGAATCTTATTGAATTTTTTGCTGTAGTTTAAAATATTTTCAACCGTGTAAGAAAACTGCTGATTATAGTCATTTCGGGCAAAAGCAGTACCATTCCCTCTGGCATTCGTTAAGGCTGCCTGGAACTGTCCAAACCGGCGAACTGAATAATCTGGTCCAAAATTTAATCGATAGGTCAGCCCATCTACTATTTTATACTCTGCATATAAACTGGCGAAAACCCTGGTACGACGATTTTGATCAATCAATGCGTTTTTTTGAACCTCGAGTAATGGATTGGTTTGTGCCCCATCCGAAGTATTCCGGAACAGCAACTTTCCGTCTTTATCAAATGGAATACCAAGAGGGTTTTCTCTTAATGTAACTCCCCAGGGATTCGAACCTATATTTTGTTGGTTTAAGCTGGTTAGTAAAGACACTCCAAACTTTAACTTAGGACTTATTTCCTGATCCAGATTAACCCTTATGTTATCACGGTTAAAATCCTGACCAATTTGCACGCCTTTATCTTTGAAATGATTAAACGATACTACGAAACGTGTTTTCTCACTTCCTCCCGAAATACCGAGCTGGTAGTTCTGAGTACCGCCCGTTTGAGTAAGGTAAGATTGGTAATCTGTGCTCCGGCCAAGGGCCAGAGATTCCTGTTCTATAGCTTCAAATAGTGCTTTATCAGCCGCCACTGGATCTGCATCGTTATACTTCCCGATTGCTCGCCGTGATTCTCTTTTATATTCAGCGAATTGCTCGCCGTTCATTACATCATATAGATTAATGGGCTTGGAAATTCCGTAATAGCTATCAAAATCGATATTTGTTTTTCCAGGTGCACCTTTTTTAGTTGTAATGATTACAACACCGTTTGCCCCTCTTGAACCGTAAATTGCAGTTGAAGATGCATCCTTGAGGATCTCCATGGATTGTATATCCTGAGGATTGATATCATTGATGCCGCCGGAAAGAGGGATACCATCTACAACATAAAGAGGATCATTGCCGGCGTTAAACGATCGTCGTCCTCTTATCCGCACGTTAACTCCGTCACCCGGACGGTTGCCAGAACTAAGCACTTCCACCCCAGCTGCCCTACCCTGCAAAGCCTGCTGGGCATTTGTTATTGGCAGTTCAGAAATCTCCTTTGCTGAAACTGAAGAAATTGCTCCGGTTACCTGACTCTTTGTCTGGGTTCCATAACCAACTACCAATACTTCATCTAGTGATTGAGAATCTTCGATCAAACTGACGTCGATCGTACTTGCCCTTGAAAAAGTCTTTTCCTGACTGATGAAACCTAAAAAAGAAAATACCAAGGTTCCTCCATTTTCAGGGACATTTATTGTGTAATTACCATCAGCTCCGGTGGTGGCGCCAATATTCGTTCCTTTTAGCCTTACGCTAACACCCGGGAGTGGTTCACCATTTGAAATTACTTTTCCAGTGATTGGCCAATTTACACGTGCAGCATAGGCAATTCGAGTCACTCGAGTCGAGCCGTAAGCGTCCTCATTACTGTTGAGAGCTAATGCTTCTTTTGAAAACAAGGATACTAAAAGAATAAAGCAAATTTTTATTTGCCTAAAGCGTAAAAATTTTGTCATAATTTAAGAAGTTAAATGTTGATGAAACGGTGTGAGATAGAAAAACCTTTCAGAAAGTAAAACTCGTTTTTATAGAAATATTACGTGAAGGCCGTTTACACTCTTGTGATGTCTAACGCATAATGCAACAGCACTGATTTTATGAAGATTAATTTTTCTTGAACATTCCATTTTTTTAGTTAGTGTAAGAAGTAAATTTAATAAAAAAAAACATTCCGATACAGAAATTTATGCAATCGTTGCCGACGCAATGAAACCGAAAAGAATTGCAAAACATTTCGATCGGAACATGTACCTATTTCTATTTACGTCTAATTGCTATTTCTGATTTTCTTTTTTTTTGAATTTCGATAAGTATTTATAAAATGAATTACATCTCTTAAAAAAACGCGCAAACAATCCCGAAAATCGATTCACGGGCCGGAAGTGAAAAGCGGGGCCTGACCGGTATGAGTTGATTAGCGAATGGTATCTCATCCGGATCTATATAAATTAAATTTTTATCTTGTCTGACATCTCCCGAAAAAGACAAAATGGAACAAAATGCCCAGCTTGAACTGGCTTTTAACTTCGTCCAATATACAGACCGGAACATATTCCTTACGGGAAAAGCAGGTACCGGCAAAACTACATTTCTGCACAACCTAAAGAAGTCATCTCCAAAGCGTATGACCATTGTTGCCCCCACCGGAGTTGCTGCAATAAATGCAGGAGGGGTTACGATAAATTCATTTTTTCAGCTGCCTTTTGGTCCCTATATACCCGGAATAACTAATAAAAACGGACAACATAAGAGATTTAGCAAGGATAAAATAAATCTGATCAGAAGTCTGGACTTGCTCGTTATTGACGAGATTAGTATGGTAAGGGCAGATACGCTTGACCATATTGATGAGGTGATGAGGCGTTATAAAAATCATCATAAGCCATTTGGAGGTGTTCAGCTTTTGATGATCGGCGATTTGCATCAGCTTTCTCCGGTGGTAAAAGACGAAGACTGGATGATGCTTAAAGATTTTTATCCAAACATGTTTTTCTTTAGCAGCAGGGCACTAAGCGAGACGAAGCCTGTCAGTATTGAATTAAAACACATCTATCGGCAGGCTGATGCGAATTTCATTGATCTTCTGAACAGCGTGCGTCAAAACGAGATAGATCAGAACGTCCTGAACAAGCTTAATGAACGTCACATACCGGACTTTAATCCATCCGATGACGAAGGCTATATTATCCTGACCACGCATAATAAGACCGCCCATGATATAAATGAAACTAAACTTGCCGAAATAGATAAACCCGGAAAGTTTTTCACCGCACGTATCCAGGATGATTTTCCCGAATACTCCTATCCTACCATTCCCGAACTTGAAATAAAAAAGGGGGCACAAGTTATGTTCGTCAAAAACGACTCGTCTCGCGACCGGTTGTATTATAACGGTAAGATTGGGGTTGTTACCAACATCACGGATGACACAATCTTTGTTAAGTGTCCGGGTGAATATTCTGAAATAGCTGTGAGTCCCGTAGAATGGACGAACATAAAATATGTGCTTGACCCTCAGACAAAGGAGGTCCAGGAAAAAGTGATCGGTACCTTTACTCAATATCCACTTAAACTAGCCTGGGCCATAACCATCCATAAAAGTCAGGGCTTAACGTTTGAGAAAGCCATTATAGATGCTAATCTGGCATTCGCCCACGGGCAGGTATACGTTGCGTTAAGCCGATGCAAAAGCTTTGAGGGAATGGTTCTGCGATCGCCGATAAACTTTAATAGTGTAAAAACTGATGGTACGGTTGCAGAATACACACGGAATGCCAATGAGCCTAATGAACAGGATCTCACTGACGCCAAGATCGCTTTTCAGCAAGACCTTTTATATGAGCTATATGACTTCACATCTACAAAAGCACTTTTCTTTCAGCTCAGGAAGGTATTTGAAGACCATCACACTATTCTTGATCCGGAGTTCAATAATGTTTTAAACGAATTAAAAGCTGCGAGTGAAAAAGAGATCTTTGAGGTTGGTGATATATTTAAAAGACAGATTCGAAGCTTGCTCAGCGAGAACTCTCTTCCTGAAGAAAATTCCGATCTGCAAACGAGGGTTAAAAAAGCAAGCACATATTTCTTAGACAAAATAAGCTCAGTGTTAAAAGTGGGCTTGCACCAACTAAACACCGACACCGATAATAAAGCTGTAAAAGCTACCATGAGTGCCATAATGGAGGCTCTGGCGAAGGATATTAACGTTAAGACAGCTTTGATGAAACTTTGTTCCGGTGGCTTTTCCACTTCCTCCTATCTGAAAACAAAGGCCGATATAGAGATTGATCAGTCAGCATCAAAAGTGAGTGCAACACCAAAGGCCGCAACATTAAAAAACATCAGTCATCCGGAGCTCTATCAATTACTGAAAGCCTGGCGTGATGAACTTGCGGAAGAAAAAAATGTCCCTGTATATCTTGTCCTTGCCCAGAAATCTATACTGGAGCTTGTGAAAATGCTTCCTTCAACACTAGCAGAACTTGAGAGTATCAAAGGAATTGGCAAGATGAAGGTTAAGCAGTTCGGGTCGGATATTTTAGAGATTATAGACTCCTACTGTCGTGATCAGGGTATTGAACAAAGTGTAATCGAAATCCCAATCAAAGAATCCCGGATAAAGGTTGATACTAAACAAGTTTCTCTTAGCCTCTTTCACTCAGGGAAAACCGTTTCTGATATTGCCAGCGAAAGGGGATTAACAGCTGGTACAATTGAATCACACTTGGCTAACTTTATAACTAGCGGAGAAGTATCTGTCTTTGATATCGTGAGTAAAATTAAAGTAGCACGAATCATGGCATTTATAGTTCAAAACCCTGGCAAGTCAACAAACGAGACTAAAATGGAGCTTGGCGATACTATCTCCTATGGTGAGTTGAAGGCAGTGATGAACCATCTTCAGTTCATCCAAGGTGGGGAATTTTAAAGGCTTCCTTCTATCTACAACATATTTGCTGCAGCAAACATTTTTTATTTGCCAGATCGATGCAACTTAAACTGCAAGCCGTGCGTCTTTTTATAAAAGCTATTGAATATTTACACCTAAAGCACAAACCGTATTAAACCTGCATGAGCTTACCGATTGCACAGGACATGAAATCAAGCCTGCCTGCGGTAGGCAGGCACATGCAAGCCCTGCCTGCCGGCAGGCAGGTTCATAGACATTAAACAACAAACTATACACAAATGAAAAAGAGCATCTTCTCCCTTATCTTCCTTTTCCTTTTTGCGGCGGTATTGCCAGAAGCCCGGAGTGAAACGGCAACTAACACCATTTCAAGTAGTGTAATCAGTCTTTTATTCGGCAAAAGTGAAAATAGCTCGTCCAGAAGTATACGAGTAAAAAAAAGAAAAATTAAAAAAGTGGTCAGAAAGGTTGCGCGAGTCTACAGGAAAGGGAAAACCGACCGATCTAAAATCAAAAAATCAAGGAAGATTCAACGTCAGGCTCGCAGGATTATCAATATTTTCTAAAAAAGAATTGCATCTAAAACGATATGGATGCAATTCCTTTTTGTCACTAATAATCAGGGCGCGGTCCAGGTATTGTTAGCAGAATTAGAGTCAGGCATTACCTTATCGGGATCTGATATTATTGATTTGATCTCCTCATCTGAGGGATAAAGGAAAGTGAATCGCAGATTTCGCTCCCAAACTTCTACTGGTAATTTAATCCGGCTAATTTTACCACTCTTTGTTTCGATCTGAAGAATAGTAGGCATAGCCATCTTCTCCAGGTTATCCAGTGTTATATGGGCTCCCTGCTTTGGATCATTCTTAACGTAAGCGACACCAGCTACCGCCTGGTCTAACTTCCAGTTATTCAGGAACCAGCCTCTCCAAAACCATGCAAGATTTTCACCCGTAACATTTTCCATCGTTCGGAAGAAGTCATCTGGTGTGGGATGCTTATACGCCCAACGCTTGATATACTCTTTAAAAGCCCGGTCAAATCGATCCCGCCCTATCACTTGTTCACGGAGCAATATTAGTCCGGCAGCTGGTTTGTAATAAGCCAGGTATCCGATACTTTGCTCTTTCATATTATCCGGGCTGCTCATTACAGGCTCAAATACTGAATTAGTTAACAGTTTTCCGTAAACATGCCAGTCATAAGGTTTCGGTCTATATTCTCCGTTATTAAAGTCTTCACTCGCCAGTGAGTTGATGAATGTATTAAAACCCTCATCCATCCAGGCGTGCACACGCTCATTAGAGCCAACTATCATAGGGAACCAGGCGTGACCGAATTCATGGTCTGTTACTCCCCAAAGCCCGGCATTTTTTGCTGTCGCACCGCAAAATACGATTCCCGGATATTCCATTCCTCCAACGTTTGAGGCAACATTTGTAGCTGCAGGGTATGGGAATTCAAGCCACTTTTTGGAGTTGAACTCGTTGGAAGCTTTATTGTATTCAGTAGATCGCCCCCAAGCCTCTGGACCGTCACTTTCAACCGGATAGGCGGAAATAGCCATCGACTTCTTTCCGCTTGGAAGGTTCATTCGGGCTGCATCGATAATGAATGCTGCTGATGTTGCGAAAGCGGCATCGCGGGCATTTTTCAAACTAAATCTCCATGTAAGTTCATCTTTTCCTGTAGGTCTTGACCCAGCATCCTTTACTTCAGATGCCGACCTGATGATGACTGTCTTATCACTTTGAGCGGCAGCAGCCCAGCGCTTTTGCTGTTCGGCTGTATAAACTTCCTTAGGGTTCATGAGTTCTCCCGAACTAACCACGATATGGCTTGCCGGAACAGTTACGCTAATGTCATAATCGCCATACTCAAGATAAAACTCGCTAGGACCCATGTATGGGATCGTGTTCCACCCGGATACATCATCGTAAACGCACATTCTTGGATAGAACTGCGCAACAGAAAATATCTTACCGTTTTTGGTGTTCAGTATCCCCATTCTGTCAGAACCGTACTGAGGTGAAACAAAAGAATATTCAATTTTAACCTGCAACTTTCCTCCGGTGGCTGCAAGCTCTGAAGGAAGATATATCTGCATACGAGTATCTTCTATGAAGTACTCTGGATCCTTCTCAACGGCTCTGCCATTTTCAGTTTCTACAATCTTTACTGATTTTATCTTGTAGCCTGCATCGAACTTCTGGCCTTGGGCACCGCTTCTGCTCCCTCCCGGAGATATAAGAGCGTGGCCCCGCGAGTCTTCTTTAAACAAGTTTTGGTCCAGCTGCATCCAGATAAACGACATCTTATCCGGGCTGTTATTTGTGTAGGTTAAAATCTCTGTTCCTGAAATCTCATTTGTTTGCTCATTAAGCCGTACAGATAATTTATAATCCGCTCGATTTTGCCAGTATTTAGGTCCCGGCTGGCCACCCGCTGACCTGATATCGTTCCCGTTTTTTGTATAAAAAACAGGTCCGAAGGTGTCATGGTAATCATACTTCGTAGCGGGTTGCAAAGAAACATTCTGTCCTGTTGTCGCCGTTTGTTGTGAAAATGCATTGAATACCGCACCTAACGATATTAACGTTAGTGTTAAAAACTTTAATCTGCCCATCTGAATAAATTTTAAAGAGACAAATTAAAGAAAATCTTATGACATCTGAGATGAAACTAAGCTTAAGCTATCTCAAACAGTTCTTTATAAGCTGCCTCATCGAAACCGAGAAGTATTCCCCTCTCAGTTTCGATAACAGGTCTCTTTATAACGCTTGTTTTTTCCTGCATTAGTTTGAAAGCTTCTGTCTTCGAGCTTACAGTTGTTTGTCTTTCTGGCTCAAGCTGCTTCCAGGTAGTTCCACGCTTGTTGACGAGAGGCTCCCAACCCAATTTTGATGTCCATTCTTCCAGTTTGGGTTCTGTTATTCCCTGCTTCTTAAAATCATGAAAATCGTATTCGATGTTGTTTTCTCTCAGCCAGTCAAGAGCTTTCTTTACTGTATTACAGTTCTTAATTCCGTATACTTTCATAAAGGCAAATATAAAAATTACTGTGTGGCGCCCGAACATCCGCCCGAAACATCATCATTGTTCAAGCCTTTTTTATTCTGCTTAATACTATACTTGTCAGGTTTATCTCCAGCTATTTATTAAACCTGGTCATTGTGAGCTCGGCTCCAACGGAGATAAAGCTCTTTATCATCTCTACCGACTGGTCTATTAATGCCGGCAGCTCTGGCTGTTCGTCCTCATCAAATCCACTTAGAACATAATCTACCTGACGTCCTTTAGGGAAATTATCTCCAATCCCAAACCGTAACCTGGAGTAATCAGAATGGCCTAAGGCCAATTCTATACTCTTCAGGCCATTGTGTCCTCCGGCGCTGCCTTTGGGCTTAAGCCTTATCGTACCAAGTGGAAGTGCCAGTTCATCCACAAGAACCAACACATTTTCCACAGGAATTTTAAGATCCTGCATCCAATAGTTTAGCGCTTTACCGCTGAGGTTCATATAGGTTGTAGGTTTGATCACATGTACCTTTCTACCTTTATGGCTAAACTCGGTGTAATTAGCCAGCCTCATATTAAAAAAGGAAGAATGCTCCCGTTTGGCAAGTTCATCAGCGATCATAAATCCGATATTATGACGTGTGTCTGCATACTCGGGGCCTATGTTTCCTAATCCTATAATAAGGTATTTCATGTAATGCAAATATGAAGAAAGTTTGAGGCATTACTACAGCAAAAAAAAATCCCGCAAGTGCGGGATCTTTTAAAAATAGGTTCTGAAGAATTATTTCTTAGCTTCAGTTTCTGCTTGTTTTAATGCACGTGACATCGTAACAGATACAATAGTGTCGTCGGCATTGTTGGTTACTTTGAACTTGTCAAATTCCAATTCTCCCACACCAACTGATTTACCAACATCAAGTTTCTCAATACTCACTTCAACATACTGAGGCATATCTTTAGGCAAAGCCTTGACACGCAGCTTACGCAGCTTTTGAACTAACTTACCACCAGTCTTTACACCTGGTGAAGTTCCCGTAAGTTTTACAGGGATCTGCATAACAACTGGTTTCTTTTCATCAAGCTCTAAAAAGTCCACGTGAAGTGGCTGATCAGTTAATGGATGAAAATGTACATCCTGGATGATAGCTTGTGCTTTAACACCAGCAACTTCCAGCGCAACGAATGAAACTTCTGGTGTATACACCAAACTTTTCAAATCAGATGCAGACACAGAAAAGTGGATTTGATTTTTTCCACCATAAAGAACTGCTGGCACTTTGCCTTCGTAACGCAGCTCTTTAGCGTCTCTTTTCCCTACGTTCTCTCTTGGAGAACCGCTAATAGCAATTGATTTCATTATTTTGTTTATTATTAGTTGTTTATTATTAGTTGTTAGTTGTTGGACATCCAACTCCCTAACTAACGTCTTTGTTCTTTGTTCCTTTTGCCGCGCTCCGCCTGCCTACCGGACAGGCAGGCTCGCAATGACAGCTATGCAGTCTTGACTCCTGGTTCTTTGTCCCTTAATCTATATTGAATAAAGCGCTCATCGATCCGTGCTCATTTACATTGGCTATAGCCCGGCTGAAAAGATCCGCTGTTGAAAGCACACTGATCTTAGGACTGGTTTGTCTCGCGGCTATCGTATCGGTAACTATCATTTCTGCTAAAGCAGATTTCTCTATCGTTTTATATGCATCCCCAGATAAAACCGGGTGAGTACATACTGCTCTTACACTGTTCGCTCCATTTTCCATGATAAGTTCGGCAGCTTTTGCCAGCGTCCTTGCCGTATCACAAATATCATCGATCAAAACCACATCTCTTCCGGTTACATCTCCAATGATCGACATTGATTCTATTTCGTTTGCACGCTTTCTTTGCTTGTCACAGATAACGACCTCAGCATTAAAATATTTAGCGAAGGTCCTTGCTCTGTACGATCCTCCCATATCTGGCGATGCTATCGTAAGATTTGGGAGGTTAAGGCTCTTTATATGCGGGACGAAAATCACCGACGCATCCAAATGATCTACCGGTATATCGAAGAAACCTTGTATCTGTGCTGCGTGCAAGTCCATTGTCATGATCCTGTGAGCGCCAGCAGCCGTGATCAAATTGGCCATGAGTTTAGCTCCAATTGCAACTCTTGGTTTATCTTTCCTATCCTGTCTTGCCAACCCAAAATATGGAACGACTACAGTAATGTAATGTGCCGAAGCTCTTTTAGCCGCATCAGTCATCAAAAGCAACTCAACAAGGTTATCATTCGGCTGATTTGTTGACTGGATCAGAAAAACATCACAGCCACGTACTGATTCATTAAAATGTGGCTGGAATTCACCATCGCTAAACCTTGAAAGAACGACATCGCCTAAGCTCTTACCATATGCAGCAGCAATCTTAGTCGCAAGGTCAATAGTGCCTGAGCCTGAAAATAACTTGATAGGATTAAAAGATAGAGGCATTTTTGTTTCGGATATCGATGATTAAAAGCAGATACTTAACATGTCTGGCCTGTTAAGGCCTCATTATCAATACAATTCCGAAACTCGAAATTTTTATGGTTGCCCGACCAGGATTCGAACCTAGACAAACTGCACCAAAAACAGTTGTACTACCATTATACTATCGGGCAATCAAAATCAAAAAGAAGGTCTTTTTGAAATGGAATGCAAATATAGCTTGATAAACTATAATGTGCAAATGAAAAATTGATTTTTGTTTGTTCGGAGGTCTGAGGTCTGAGGAAGCTTTACCTCGTTGGAAAGAATATCCCAGTTGTCAGCCACCTTATGTGCATACTTCCTACTTCAGGCTTATGACCTCCGACTTCAGATCTTCGATAGTTAATTAGTGTTAAACCTTACCACATTTCTACATCAAATTCACTATTTTCGGCAGCAGTATTTTGAACTGAAATATATGAACTATAATAGAACTAATAACTTGTTAGGATGGCTAAGTTTCCTGACAGCATTAATTGTATATACTCTTACTCTTGAGCCGACTACCAGTTTCTGGGATTCCGGGGAGTTTATTGCTTCAGCTTATAAATTACAGGTCGTACACCAACCCGGAGCACCGTTATATCTGATGGTAAGCAAGGTTTTTTCACTTCTTGCAGGCGGGGATACGAGTCGGGTTGCATTCTGGATAAACATTTGTTCGGCACTAGCCAGTGCTGCCACTATCCTTTTCCTGTTCTGGACGATCACAGCCCTTGCAAGAAAGATTATTGTTAAACCTGGTGTCAGCCTTACTCAGGGTGAAATGATTACGATCATGGGTTCTGGCCTTGTTGGTGCTCTCGCCTACACATTTTCAGATTCATTCTGGTTCTCTGCTGTTGAAGCTGAGGTATACCCACTTTCTTCATTATGCACGGCTGTTGTATTCTGGGCCATCTTAAAATGGGATCAGCATGCCGATGAGCCTTACGCCGACAGATGGCTCGTTTTTATCGCTTATGTCATGGGGCTTTCAATAGGCGTTCACCTGCTAAACCTGCTTGCTATTCCGGCTATCTCTTTGGTGTATTACTTCCGAAGATCAACTACAAGGACCTCTTCCGGAACTCTCCTAACCCTGCTCGCGGGGATTATAATTCTGGCTTTTATACAATACGGAATTGTTCAATACACAATCAAATTCGCAGCCTATTCTGATCTGTTCTTTGTTAATACCCTGGGCGAAGGCTTTGGAACCGGTGTAGTTTTCTTCGGAATTCTTATAATTACAGCTCTTACTGCCGGTATACTTTATACAATTAACGGTCAGAAATCCCACCTTCTCGCTGCAGTAATTTCATTTGTAGCTCTTATGACCATAGGCGGCGGCATCGGAGGTCTGATAGTATCAGGTATTATTTTGGCAGCATTGGAGTACATGCTAAAGATTCGGGAAAAGCGACGTGTATTAAATCTTGCTCTAATATCAGTAGTGTTCATCATATTAGGATACGGTTCGTTTGCAATGATCGTTATACGGGCCAAAGCTGATCCGACGTTAAATAATAATGATCCCGACAACGCTTTTTCTTTATTAAGCTATGTAAACCGTGAGCAGTACGGCGACAGACCGCTGGCTTATGGTCAGTATTTTGATTCGAAGCCTATCGATAGTAAGCAAGGTGATATCATATATCGCAAGGGAAAAGAGAAATATGAGTCAGCCGGTCAGAAATACGAGCGTGTGTATGATCGTAATACCATAATGCCTCGGATGTACAGCGATGACCCTCAACATGCAGCAACCTACCGCGACTGGATGGGCATGAGTGAAACTCAGTCGCCGACATTCGTCGATAATATTGGATTCCTGATGAGTTATCAAACCGGATTCATGTATGCACGTTATTTTGCATGGAATTTTATTGGACGGCAGAATGACGAGCAGGGTCATGGTAATTACACCCAGGGGAATTGGCTTTCCGGTATAAAGTTTATCGACAATATGCTTTTGGGGGGCCAGTATGATCTTCCAAAAAGCCAGATTGAGAACGGAGGATATAACAGATATTATTTTTTACCATTCATTTTGGGAATTATCGGGGCTCTTTGGCACTTTAAAAAGAATCAAAAGGACGCCGGCATTGTAGGCCTGCTGTTTTTCTTCACGGGAGTTGCGATTGTTCTTTATCTGAATCAAAATCCTCTGCAGCCAAGAGAAAGGGACTATGCTTACACAGGATCTTTCTATGCTTTTGCAATCTGGATCGGACTTGGAGTTGCCGGAATTGCCGATTTCCTGCGTTCGAAGATCAAAACACCCACTGCAGCTGTACTTGCCACTGTAATTGGATTACTAGCTGCTCCAATGCTAATGGCAAAAGACGGCTGGAATGACCATGATCGGTCCACGAAATTTACCGCACGGGACATGGCGGCAGATTATCTGGAATCTTGTGCACCAAATGCAATCCTCTTTACATATGGCGATAATGATACTTACCCGCTATGGTACGCGCAGGAGGTTGAGAATATCCGTCCGGACGTCAGGGTAGTCAACCTTAGTCTCCTTGGTACAGACTGGTATATCCGACAAATGAAAAAGAAAGTGAACCAGGCAGATGCCTTGCCAATTACAATGGCGGATGAAAAATTCGTTCAGGGTGTCCGCGATGTAATGGGGTATCAGGATTATCAGGTTCAGGGAAATGTCGAATTAAAAAATCTCTTTGACATTCTGACATCTGAAGATGAAGCCGACAAAGCAACTTACCAGGACGGATCAAAAGAAAACTTCCTTCCTACTAAGAATTTTAAGATTACCGTTGACCCAGCTCAGGTTACAGCTTCTAAGACTGTGCCTTCTGAATACCTGGGACTGCTGGCACCGTCCATAGATTGGTCTTACAATAAAAACTACGTAACCAAAACAGAGCTTGCGTTAATCGATATCCTTGCCCACAATGACTGGAAGAGGCCAATATATTTCGCAATTACTGTCCCTTCAGATAATTATATCGGTCTGGACAACTACTTGTATAATGAAGGTTTTGCGTATCGCTTATTACCCCTTAAGCCTCAGGTGGCAGACTCAGCGGCAGGCGAGAAACCTGATCTGACTAATACAGATGCGATGTATACTAATATGATGACCAAGTTTAAATGGGGCAACATGAAAAATGCTTCTTATTTAGATCCTGAGTCATTGCGCATGAGCTTTACAATAATTAACCATTTCAACATTCTGGCTGAGAACTTATATAAGCAAGGCAAAATTGAAGAGGCTCGTAAAGCCTTGTTAAAATGTATCGCAGTAGTGCCTGATAATAATTACTCATTAAATTTCACCATCCGGAAATTTTACATGGCCGACCTGCTTTATAAAGTAAAGGAACCGGCAAAGGCAAACGAACTTATTACAAACACGGCAGAATATATTGAAGATCAGCTGACGTACCTGTCGGCTATTGCTGAAACTAAGGAAAATCTGAATGTCCGTGAAATGCAACTCGGAATGTATGTAATTGCAGAAATGGTTAAGCTGACGGCTCAGAACAATCAGGCCGACCTGAATAAAAAATTGCAGGCGAGATATAGTGCAATGGATAGTAAGTTTATGGGACTGAAATAAGTTGTACGTGATACGTTCTACGTTTTAAGTTTCTAAACGCTGCTAGAAGGTTCGTGTTCCGATGAGTATAAACGTGGCTTCAACCGTTATACACGTAAAACGTATAACGTAACACGTATAACTATTCCACAACCACACCCATCGCACAAAACTTGTCGATACGGTCGCTAATAACTGAATCAATATCTCTGGGTTTTAATTCTCTAAGGTCTTTTATTATCTTTTCCTGCACGGCTTTAGCCATTCGCTCTGGATTATGATGTGCTCCTCCAAGGGGTTCTGGTATGATCCCGTCAATTAACTTATTACGATACATATCTTCGGAAGTAAGTTTGAGGCAATCGGCCGCCTTCTCTTTAAAATCCCAACTACGCCATAAGATTGACGAACATGATTCAGGTGAGATAACGGAGTACCAGGTATGCTCGAGCATGTAAACTCTGTCGCCAATACCTATTCCCAAGGCCCCACCAGAAGCGCCTTCTCCTACAATGAAGCAAAGAATAGGCACTCTTAATACAGACATCTCCATCAGGTTCTTTGCAATAGCTTCACCTTGTCCCCGTTCTTCGGCCTCCAGACCCGGGTATGCCCCCGGAGTATCTATAAATGTAATCACTGGCTTATTGAATTTTTCGGCAAGCTTCATTAATCTTAAAGCTTTGCGATAACCCTCTGGATTTGCCATACCAAAATTGCGATACTGCCTCATCTTGGTGTTAACGCCTTTCTGATGGCCAATAACCATCACGGTTTCTCCCCCAATACTTGCAAAACCTCCTACGATCGCCTTGTCATCCTTCACCGTACGGTCGCCATGCATCTCGATGAAATCATCACAGATCATTTCGATATAGGATAAAGTATATGGGCGTTCGGGATGGCGGGATATCTGAACTTTTTGCCAGCCTGTTAAATTAGAATATATATTTTGCCTTGTTGCTTCGATCTTTGCTTCCAACTCTGTCAGCGTAACAGACATATCAACTTTGGTCTTATCAGCTACCTGATTGACCTTATCAATCTGTAGTTGAAGATCGGCAATAGGTTTTTCAAAATCGAATGTTGTAGTCATCGTAAATATTAGTGAGCCGGCTAAATTAGGGAAATTAAAACTATCTCAACAGAACCTTTCAAATTGAATATACCACAAATAATTACCTATTTGCGAATCAGGGACGTAGATTTTTCAGGTGCTCTTTTGCAAGATCCCAATTGCTGGCTTTTTGGGTATCTAGCTCAGCATTATCTATTAATTCCTGCAAACCGGAAAGAGCTTCGATTACCTCTGACGCTTTGACCTTATGTTTCTTCAAAGCTGGCAGTTCGAGAATGATCCCCTTTTGGTTGCCTTTCTCATCTGTAATAAATTTTATGCCTTCTATCATAAGGGAGTTATATGTTGTACGTTCTAAGTTTTAAGTTACTAAACGCGGTAAAAGGCTACAAGCTCCATATCGGTTATGATTCACTTAAAACATACAACTCGCTTCATACGGTAGCAGCAACATCGTCGGCGGGAATAGTAAATTTAAAACAAGTACCTTTTTCAAGCTCACTATCAATATGAATTGATCCACCATGCTGCGCAACAAAATCACGAACCAATAAGAGGCCCAAGCCAGATCCTTGTTCATTGTTGGTACCTGTTATAGAAACCGGGCTAATGCTTTTAAATAGTGATTGTTGTACTTCCGGAGTCATTCCAATTCCTGTATCCATTACACACACTTCAACCATGTGATCGGTAAAAGATGCTGACACGGTGACTATTCCGCCTTCAGGAGTATATTTAATGGCATTCATTGCCAAATTTTGAAGTATCGAACGAAGCATAAACACATCTGCTTTCACGAAAATATTCTCAGGAATATTGTTTTCAAGCTTTACATCTTTTTGTAAAGCATTCGGCTTTAGTATCTCCAGGGACACGTCGATTCCATTTCTAAGCTGGATACTAACCGGATTAAAGGCAGTTTTCTCGCGCTGATTTTTCGCCCAATTTACAAGCTCATTTAACTGCTCCAAAATCTTATTTGATGTCCGGTGAATTATCGAAGCGAGGTGCTGGGTTTCCTCAGGGCTCTCGGTCTTGCTTTTTTTCAGTCTGTCTGAGGATGCTAATAAAGCAGTTAGAGGATTTCTTAGATCGTGCGATATAACCGACAGAAACTTATCCTTTGAAAGATTTAAATCTTTAAGCTCATGATTCAAGTCTTCCAGCTCCTTTGTCCGATCTTTCACACGATCTTCCAGTTCCTGATTTAGCTTCCGCAGATCACCATTAATACGTGTAAGTTTGTCTTCCTGGGCTTTCAATATTTTATTCTTGCGATAAAGCTCCACGAAAATCGCAACTTTAGATCGAAGGATCTGAGTATTAACCGGTTTACGGATATAGTCGACCGCGCCAGCTTGATAACCTTTAAATATTGCTGCCTCTTCATCGTCCTGACCACTGATAAAAATTATAGGGATATTCTTAAGCTTATCACGCTGGTATATAACCTCTGCCGTCTCATAACCATCCATGATAGGCATACGGATATCAAGCAGTATCAGAGAGAAGTCCTCTTCTTTCAAAAGAATTGAAAGAGCTTCACGGCCTGATGTTGCCGTCACGAAAGCATAATCATCTTTTTCCAAAACAACCTGCATGGACATAAGATTGTCCGCATTATCGTCTACGAGAAGTATTTTAACCGGATCCAAATTATTTAGCGTCTTCTAGTTAGTACAGCCAAACACGCATTAACGATAGTAGCTGATCTGTTTTCACTGGTTTGGTAATATAATCTGATGCACCGGAAGCAATGCATTTCTGCCTGTCCCCGATCATTGCCTTGGCTGTCACTGCGATAATAGGTAAGTTTTTATTTTTGTTCTCTTTGCGCATCCACTGTATTGTCTCATAACCATCCATTTCAGGCATCATTATATCCATCAGTACAATATCTATGCCCTTTTGACTGGCTAATATTTCTAATGCCTCCCTGCCGCTCTCCGCTGTGATCACATTTAGCTTTGATCGCTCAAATGCTGCGGTAAGAGCAAATAAATTACGCACATCATCATCAACAACAAGAGCTGTTCTTCCGTCAAGTATATCTGTATTACCCCTGACTTTGTTGATCAGGTCTAGTTTAGTAGTACTTAATGTTTTCACATCAATATGAAGAAGATTCAATACTTCCTCAAGGATGGTACCATGTGAAGTAGGTGTCTTCGTTATCAATTTATAAGTAAGCCTTTTCAGTTGAATGAGTTCGTTTGACGTAAAATCCCTGGCTGAATGCAAGAGAATTGTTGCTTGCGGGCTCTTAAATAAGTTTATTTGCTTAAGTAAATCCAACCCTTTGGCGTCCGGAAGTGTATAGTCAACGATTATACAATCGAATATCTCCTTCTTGAGGACAGCTATGGCTTTCTTGGCCGTAGTTGCAGTTACGACTAAAACATGATCGTTCACCAACAATTTTGACAAATGCTCCAACTCCACTTCATTGTCCTCTATCAACAGAACTTTCTTTTTGGTTTGCTCATGGAAATTGACAATTCCAATAATAAGTTCGTCAAGGGCACTATTTGAAAGTGGCTTTAAATGGAAGCTTCTTGCACCGAATTTCATTGCCGCCGACCTATCATCCTCCCCTGAGATCAGATGCACGGGAATATGCCTGAACTTGAGACTATTTTTCAATGCCTTTAGCACTTTCCACCCGTTAGATTCAGGCATCTTCACGTCCAGCGTGATAGCAATAGGGTTAAATTTAGCTAGAGCGTCAAATATCTCCAGATAATGGGTAGCAACAACTACTTTTAAACCGTAACTATGAGATCTTTCGATAACAATCTTAGTAAAACGTAAATCGTCCTCAATTACCAGCAGAACTTTATCTGACGGCAGTATATTATGTCTGTCGTCATCAATAACCATCTCAACCGGCTCGGTTTGAATTACTTTCGAGTGAACCGGAGTGTAATCTTCTTTAGCCTTCAGATCATTTAATATAGCAGGTACGGGAACTTCACTATATTTCAATGGCAGGAATAGCGTAAATGTACTTCCCTTGCCCAGATCGCTTTGAACATCGATCGTTCCGCCCAAAAGCTCCGCAAAACCCTTACTGATCGATAAGCCCAGACCCGTACCTCCGTACTTCCGGCTGGTAGAACCCTCCGCCTGTTGAAATGCTTCGAAGATTATGCCTTGTGTAGTTTGCGATATTCCGATTCCGGTATCTTCGATTGCGAAAGCGATCACTGAATCGGCACCTGGGATTGGGTTAGACTTTTCTATATCGGGTCTGTAAATATTAAGTTTTATACTGCCTTTCTCGGTGAATTTAAAGGAGTTAGAAAGCAGGTTCTTCAGGATTTGATTCAAGCGCTGAATATCCGTCTCCATTACTTCAGGAAGACCCTCCTCGATATCAATTTCGAATTGAAGGTTTTTCGCTTCGGAAAGAGGGCGGAACGTTGACTCAACAAATGATGCGATCTCTCTGAATCCTACCGACATGAAATCCGCTGATATTACACCAGATTCGATCTTAGACAGGTCAAGAATGTCATTTATCAGTTGTATCAGGTCATCCCCGCATGAATGGATGGTTTTAGCATAGCTGATCTGTTTTTCATTCAAATTCCCTTCATGATTCTCAAAGAGTTGCTGCGCTAATATTAATAAACTATTAAGCGGAGTCCTTAACTCATGAGACATGTTGGCGAGGAATTCAGACTTGTACTTGGAAGTCAGCGTAAGCTGTTCTGCCTTTTCTTCCAGAGATCTTCCCTTATCATGGAGTTCATCATTTGCCCGTCTCAGCTCTTCCTGTTGCGATGAAAGCTCGCCTGCCAGCGACTGCGATTGAGACAACAGTTCTTCTGTACGAGTATTCGTTTCAATGTTATTAAGTACGATCGCGATACTTTCGGTCAGCTGATCCAGGAAATCGATATGTGTATCACTGAAGCTTTCAAAAGAAGCCAGTTCAATAACCGCTTTGACATTATTCTCAAACAGAACCGGCAAAATAACCAGGTCTAGGGGAGGGGCATTTCCAATTCCCGAGCTTATTTGTAAATATTCACCGGGAACATTGCTTAATCTAATCTGCTCTTTGTCGGAAGCACACTGCCCGACTAATCCTTCATTTAAAGCAAACTCCTGGTTCCGTACAATTTTACCTTTTTGGGCATATGCAGCAATCAGTTTCAGTTTAGGGTCGTCAGAAGACTCAGGCTGTTCCAGAATATAAAATGCCCCGTATCGGGCATTCACCAATTCTGCAAGTTCAGAAAGTACGTTATTAGCAACAGCATTTCTGTCCCGCTGTCCCTGAAGCATCTGAGCAAACGTCGCAAGGTTGGATTTCAGCCAATCCTGCTCGTGGTTTCTTAATGTTGTATCTTTCAGATTGGCAATCATTTGGTTAATCGTATCCTTTAAGGCCTCGAGCTCCCCTTTTGCATCCACACGAATAGTCCGGGTAAGGTCACCCTTTGTTACCGCGGAGGCTACCTCAGAAATCGAACGCACCTGTGTGGTAAGATTCTGAGCTAATTGGTTTACGTTTTCCGTGAGATCCTTCCAGGTTCCTGAAGCGCCCGGCACACTTGCCTGGCCACCGAGACGTCCCTGCACACCCACCTCACGGGCAACTGTTGTTACCTGATCAGCGAAAACTGCGAGCGTATCAATCATCTCGTTGATGGTATCTGTCAACTGGGCAACCTCACCAAGGGCGTTAATAGAAAGCCTTTGCTTCAGATTTCCTTTCGCAATACCTGTTGCCACCTTAGAAATACCACGAATTTGTCCCGTCAGGTTCGAAGCCATCTGGTTTACAGAGTCCGTTAAATCTTTCCAGGTTCCACCTACACCTTTTACCTGAGCCTGGCCTCCCAACTTTCCTTCCGTACCTACCTCACGCGCAACACGCGTTACCTCAGATGCAAATGAGTTTAGCTGATCCACCATTGTATTAATGGTGTTTTTCAGATCCATCATTTCACCTTTTACATCGATTATCACCGTTTTGGAAAGGTCACCCCCCGCCACAGCTTTAGTTACCTCAGCAATGTTACGCACTTGCGAAGTAAGGTTACTGGACATCTGATTCACTGAGTCAGTTAAATCTTTCCAGGTTCCCGCTACACCCGGCACAAAGGCCTGGCCCCCAAGGTTACCATCCGTTCCCACCTCACGTGCCACCCGGGTTACCTCAGAGGCAAAACCTCTAAGCTGATCCACCATCGTATTGATGGTTTCCTTCAACTGAAGGATCTCACCACGTACATCCACCGTAATTTTCTTAGACAAGTCACCATTCGCCACAGCGATGGAAACATCTGCTATATTCCTTAATTGGGCAGTAAGATTACCCGCCATCTTATTAACCGAATCGGTTAAATCCTTCCACGTTC
>NZ_JBBJNI010000142.1:0-10800 GCF_037719425.1 Daejeonella sp.
AATAAATGTATTTATCTTTATAAAAACTGTCAACCTAATTAAGGACGAGTCACGTACTCCGCGTGTACTCTGCGTACTCCGCGGTTAAAAAACCTCTTTCCGCATCACATAATCATTCAGCACAAACTGATGATACGGAATGTCGACACTCTCTTTGATCTGAAAGCCAATTTTCTCATAGAAGCCAAGGGCGGGATTTGCCCTGTTCACATTAAGTTCGACTCGAGGAATGGTCAATTCCTTGGCAACATCAGTCAGAAAGTCAATAAGGTTTTTGCCTGTGCCTTTACCCTGCTCTGATGGGAGGACGTAGATCTTATGGATCTTGAGTACGGAGTCAGAACCGTTTTCTGTAGAGTATCCTGCGAAAGCAACATTATCATTCTCCCTTTTTACGAGGATGAACTTAATGCCTCCATGCATTTGGTCACGGAGTGCATTCTCAGAATACATGTTCTTAAGCATGAAACTGATCTGCTCTTCAGAAAGTATTGGACGGTAGGTTGGCCACCAGATCTTTTCCGCAAGCTCATGAATCACCGGAATATCCTGGTCAGTAGCTTCAACTATCTCCATCAGATCTTTTCCGAAATGAATATGAATGGCTGATCGAACGTGAAGGAATAAAAGCCATCCTTTTCGGTTTCCAGGACCTGCTCGTCTTTTGACACTAATCCGCTGGTGCTTAAGTTATGGATCTCATGAAGCAGCTGAACACTTTCACCTGCTGGCTGCCACTTGCTGAAACCAGAACGAACGGGAAATATTTTTTGGTCGGCGATGAAAACAACAATGTCGATATCATCTACAAAAAGCGCGTAGTCTTTCAGTGTAAATTCTTTGGTAATGATGTTAACCGCCGGATAACCCTCTCCGACAAGGTATTTCAGGCAGTCTTCCAACGGATCTGTATCTGTTAAAATAATCCGGGTATTCTCCTGTGCAAAGAAATCGGGGTTGTTAGTCAGAACTCCATCAACCTTTAAAGCCAGGGAATCCGCAAGATCATAAATGTCTTCATGAACGATAACTGTTGGACTCCACTCCAGTATCTGTCCGAGGTTTTCGCTTTCAAAACCGTCGAGGTTCATAATTAGAAGCGCCGGCTCTTGCTTTTCGCGGATGATGTGGTGTGAGGACATAGATCAAACTTAGGTAAAATGGATAAAAGAACAAGTACCAGAGAACAAAGATGGTGCCTGTCTGATGATTATTTAATCCCTAACCTCACTTAGTAGACCCGCCGATAGAATTCTTTTAGTGAAGCAGCCGGATCTTCTGCAAGATTGACCCCTGCCGAAACTGCTATTCCGTAAATGCCAGTTGAAAGAAGGTTTTCAACGTCATCTATTGTTACGCCCCCTACGGCAAGGACGGGTATTTCCAAATCTCTTTTATTCATTTCCTGCACAATGCTTTCGTAGCCCGTAACTCCGAGTATAGGGTAATTATTCGGTTTTGTAGTGGTATGGCCAAAAGGGCCGCAGCCAATGTAATCCACAACTCCCGAATCTGCGATCCGTTGGATATCGGCTATTGAATTTGCTGAGGCGCCCAAAGTTTTTTCATCACTGATGATGTTTCGTATTGACTTAAGATCTGCCTGCATATTTTCAAGATGAACCCCCTGAGCGTCAACTTTATCGAGCAAATGGTAATGATCGGTTAAGATAAGAGTCGCTCCCCAGTCGTCACAGATTGAAGCGACCTGGTGTACCTCTGCTATAAGCTCATCATTGTCTTTACTGAAACAACGGTACTGGATCCAGTTGGCGCCGGCTTTACACGCTATTTCTGTTTGTTCGATATGGCTGCGGTGCGGCAAGTCCTGGGTGAGGTAATGGAAGCGCGAGATGTATTTCTTCATGATAATGTGATTGCATGTGGCAATGTTAACCGGGTAAATTTACTCTCATTTTAACTGATTATCTTCGGGCGCTTAATGTTCGTTTTAAATAACGATGTATGAGGTCCCCCTCCCAGCCCCCGAACAAATTTGTCATTCCCACGAACGCGGGAACCTCCTCTAACAAGCTTTTCTGATATTGTCGATGTTTGGCAGGCTGGATGATCTCTTTGTCCCTCAGTCCGAATTCGGCGCTTTTGGCAATTTATCTGCCTGCATTTTTTAAAACTTAAGGCTCAACGAAAGCAGAAAATTACCTGGCGCCTGTGTGAAATAATAGTTTTCAGTTGTAAATGCACCCCCGTATAAATAGCTGAATGTATATCCATTCGATTCGTACTTCTCAGAAAGGACGTTGTTAATCAGCAGGGTCAGGCCGATATTTTTCACACCTTTGAAAGAAGTGTTATAGCTCATGCGTAAATCGTTAACAAAAAATGCATCAAGGCTTCTGGCAGAGTTAGAAGTATTATCGAGATACTGCTCACTGACATATTTACTCAACAATGCGATTTCAGTACGCTTAAACGGTCGAAGGCTTAACTCACTTGACCCAATAAATTGAGGCGAAAATGCCAGGTCAACATTCTTGTAATTGTTTACGATCTGGCCGCCCTTATCGTAGTCATCCACAAACTCGGTGAAGCTTTTAATCTTGTTATCACTTACTGATGCGGTCAGGCCCCATGCCAGCTGGCTGCTTATTTGTAATCGGCTATCGAGCTCCACACCAAGCCTATAACTATCCTTAACATTCTGGCGGATATATTCACCTACATCGTTGATCTTGCCTGTCAGCACCAGCTGATCATTGTATATCATCGCGTAAGCATTCAGTCCGCCGGAGAAAGTACCTCTGCGAGTCCTGTAACCGGCCTCGATGTCCAGCAAATTCTCTGATGATGGGCGCGTAGCTGGTGTTGAGTTCACATAGTCGTCGCGGTTTGGCTCTTTATTGGCAACTGCTACAGATGCATAAACATTGCTGGCCTGGTTAAGCTGGTAACTCAGACCAATTTTAGGATTGAAGAAGTTTAATTGATCATCCTGCGCTAAGGAGTTCCGGTTCTTATCAGTTCCTGAGATCTTATAGTTGATCGAGCGATATTGGAGATCTGCATAGAGGTTCAAATTGCCAATAATATAATCTGCTTTAGCATAGGTATTAAAATCCTTCTTGAACCCGTTACCCTGGTAATAGCGTTGAAGGTTCAGATTTATCGGAATAAATTGTCCGCGGATTACCTCTCCGAAATGATCGCCATCATATTCATTATAGGCACCTCCGAGGGTAAAGTTGATCGCGGATGATGGATTGTAATTGAATGAATAAGTCATTCCATAAAAATCATTATCAAGCCAGCGGCGCCTGATCAAATCACTTTTAGAGATGGTAGTTCCTCCAACAGTGTATGGAGCTATGCCGTAATTGGCGAAACTCTGTTTTTCTTTAAATTCCTCATAATAGCCTTTGCCGCGGGTATAGTGAAGTGCTGCATTTGCCGAGAAAGTAGAAGAAATCGTTTTGGAGTATAGTAACTGGTAATGATTTTGAACGTAGTTGTCCGTTTGATCATCATAAGTAAAACTATTAAACGTGCGGTTGGAATTAAGCAGGTTTTCCGGGATGCCATTCCATGCCTGATACGTTTTTTCAGTTCCCGAGAACACGTTTGCACGAAGCAGGCTGCTCTTGCCGTAATATGCACCGCTCACAAAATAGGATTTCAAATCAGACGAGCCACGGTCAATATATCCGTCAGACTTGATCCTTGACAAACGCCCATCAAAACTGAAGCTGTTATTAATAAGTCCGGTTCCAACATTGACCGTATTCTTCAAGGTTTGGTAAGATCCAAATGTATTATTCAGCTCGGCGTAGGAGGAATCCCGCCGTGTTGTAGTTTGGATGTTCAAACTTCCACCGAAAGCACCCGCGCCATTGGTAGACGTCCCTACTCCCCGTTGGATCTGAATATTATCTACCGAAGATGCGAAATCTGGCATATCAACCCAATAAGTACCCTGACTTTCTGAGTCGTTATAAGGGATTCCATTAACTGTTACATTTACCCTTGTTGGGTCGCTTCCGCGGATACGAATTCCCGTGTAGCCAATTCCATTCCCGGCATCAGAGCTTACAACTACAGATGGGGTCTGGTTTAAAAGGAAGGGAAGATCCTGTCCAAGGTTGTTCTTCTCCAACTCGTCTTTGCTGACGTTTCTGTAGGTTGTGGCAGATTTTTCGGTGGCGCGGGTAGCCCGTACTAATACCTCATCTGCCAGCAAGCTATTACGATTTAATTCGAAATTGATCGTGGAATTGCTGGTGACAGAGATGTTCTGTTGTTTGGTTTGGTAGCCCAGATAGCTTATCCGGATTATATATTGGCCTGGTTTAAGATTCTTTAAGGTATAGTTCCCGGCCTGGTCTGCCTGAGAAGAGACGAAAGAGTTTTCGACATAGATACCCGCCCGGCTTAGAGCCTCGCCAGTTTGTTTGTCAGTAATTTTTCCGCTAACGGAAAATTGGGCTGAAGCCATGAACGGCATCAGGATCGCCGCAGCGATGATTAATAATTGTTTCAAAATGAATAAAATAAAAAAGTTAAACATCCTGCATAGTGGGGTTCTATACAGTTCCTTAACATTACCTCCCTCCGCCGGCATTATCCGGATCAGGTGCTCCTTAAGTGGAGAGTGGAGAATGGAGAGTGGACAGTTCCGCGCGAAACTTTCAACTTTCAACTTTCAACCTGCCTGCCGGCAGGCAGGCTCTCAACTTTTTGGATGGGTTTAATCTCAGCCTGTTTTTGTGTTTGATTTCGCAAACAAGGCACCCCTTATTGATAAGGCAAATGTAGGAATAAAAATACCGGCGCATTCTTCTTTCCGGTTAAATAATTCTTTTATTTTTTTGGGGTTGCCCGCGGTAGCGGGCCCGGGCTCTTCATTTCAATCTTTTTCGCTTCGCAAAAAAGGATTTTCATTTCGATCCCTAACCCGTCCCGATCAAAATTCTAATAAAATATAAAATCCTGTTCGATATGACTGTGAGTTTCCTGCAATGTCCCGAGTTTATAAACCTGATGGCAGTGGAAAGCCCGCAGCCCGAGAAGAAATTATCAATCTAATGTAATTACATGCGCGAGGACTTGAAACGTACAGCGGGACTGCCGGCCGCCAAAAGCAAAACCGTTCCTTTCCAAAATCTTAGATAAATTATTTAATGTAGTTATCAATAGTTTAACCCATCAGGATAGTTTATTCAATACTTCAACCTATTTAAGGGAAATTGAAAAATCTTTTTGATCTCAGGGAACTTTTGCATTAGCACCCAATCATCTCGTGCAAGCTATAAATCTCATCGATAGCTAAAAACGATAAGTTTTCACCGTCAATAATTTCAAAGTTTTCACGTTCTTCGTTGGAAAGGGCTTGGATATCTTTAAATTTATCAAGCAGCACGATAAAGGTATGATCATTGGGCATGGCCAAAAGCATAGTATCGGTACCAATAAATTGGATATTTTTTATTTTGGTCTTTAAGATGGTCATATTAATTTGCCAGGATTAACAATTTACCCATATATACAAAAATACAATAAATTGCACTTCAGTTTTTCAAAAAACGTACTTTTGGCACTTTAAGGAATTTTATGCTGAGAACACATACTTGCGGAGAACTAACCATCAACGATTTAAGTAAAGAAGTTACGCTTACCGGCTGGGTTCAAAAATCCCGGGATCTGGGAGGTATGACCTTTGTTGATATGCGTGATCGGTACGGTATTACGCAATTAACGTTCAATTCTGATGATAACGCAGACTTAAGGGCACAGGCTCGCGATCTCGGCCGTGAATTCGTAATTAAGGTGACCGGGAAAGTTATTGAGCGCTCGAATAAAAATCTCAAAATTTCTACGGGAGAAGTTGAAATTAAGGTGTCCACAATGGAGCTTTTGAATGCAGCTAAACTGCCTCCTTTCCTCATTGAGGATGAAACGGACGGCGGAGAAGACCTTAGGGCGAAATACAGATATCTTGACTTGCGCCGTAACCCGGTTAGAAATAACCTTGTATTGAGACATAAAATGGCTCAGGAGGTAAGAAAATACCTTGACGGGCTCGACTTTATTGAAGTTGAAACACCTGTTCTTATTAAATCAACACCCGAAGGTGCGCGCGATTTTGTGGTGCCAAGCCGCATGAACCCGGGGGAGTTTTACGCCCTGCCGCAGTCGCCGCAAACGTTCAAGCAGCTTTTGATGGTTTCAGGTTTCGACCGTTACTTCCAGATCGTTAAATGTTTCAGGGATGAGGACTTGCGCGCTGACCGCCAGCCAGAATTTACTCAGATCGACTGTGAGATGGCTTTTATTGAACAGGAAGATATTCTGAATGTGTTCGAAGGACTGATCCGGTCATTGTTCAAAAACGTTAAGGATGTCGATCTCATCGATGTTCCGCGCATGCAGTATGCGGATGCAATGCGCCTTTACGGTTCGGACAAACCGGATACAAGATTTGAAATGCAGTTTGTGGAACTTAAAAATAATACCTTGCCGGAATCTCAGGCTCCTCTCCTTTGGAGAGGCGGGGGTGAGGCCTTCCCGGTATTTGATAACGCCGAACTCGTTATTGGCATCAATGCAAGGAACTGTGCAGAATACACAAGGAAACAACTTGATGAGCTTACTGATTTTATAAAACGCCCTCAGATCGGCGCCACAGGCTTAATTTACCTTCGTCACAACAGCGATGGAAGCCTTAAATCTTCGGTTGATAAGTTCTACAATGAAGGTGAGCTGAAGAAATGGTCGGAAGCTTTCGACTCAAAACCCGGCGACCTTATTCTCATCATGGCCGGGGTAAAAGATAAAGTGCGTAAACAGTTAAGTGAACTGCGTTTGGAAATGGGCAACCGTTTGGGTTTGAGGGATAAGAATGTATTCTCACCACTTTGGGTACTTGATTTCCCTCTCTTAGAATGGGATGAAGATACTCAGCGCTACCATGCAATGCACCATCCGTTCACTTCACCGAAACCTGAAGATATTGCGATGCTTGATACTAATCCGGGAGAAATTCGCGCGAACGCTTATGATATGGTGATCAATGGTACTGAAATTGGCGGCGGTTCAATCAGGATCCATGACAGGGCTCTTCAGTCGTTAATGTTCAAGCATCTCGGTTTCAGTGTTGACGAAGCACAGAAGCAATTTGGCTTTTTGCTTGATGCGTTTGAGTACGGCGCTCCTCCGCACGGTGGTATTGCTTTTGGTTTCGACCGCCTTGTTTCCATTTTTGCCGGATTAGATTCCATTCGGGATGTGATCGCATTCCCTAAAAATAATTCAGGCCGCGATGTGATGATCGATTCACCTTCGACTATTGCTGAAGAGCAGTTGAAGGAGTTGAAGATTAGGACAACGGTTTAGAGGAATCAAGATCCAAGAGCCATTGCTGTCCGGTAAAAATTTGATTAACTCAATTATATGAGTTTTATGGAAATAGATCCTGTTTTTGATCCAATCCTCTGTGATATGGACAAAACAAGGAACGTCATCTTTGGCTCTATGAGTGTATGGGCTTTCACTCCACCCTTTTTCCTGCCATTAGCCATGGCGTTCCCGCACGCTCTAAATACCTGGGAAAATAGGGTAATGGTTGTAGAATCGACAATAAAAAGCCGTTCATTTAATTTTCCTTTCAATGGGCTGTCCGGGGAAAATCCATAGTAACGCTTCCTTAATGAATGGAAAAGCTCACAGAATAATTTAGCAGAACGACGCTTGTTGGCATCAGCAAGTGTGCTTCTTCTGGGTGTATATTGTATTCCAGACCCAGACGCGAGGAATTCGCCTGAAGGCCCGTAATGAGTTCACGCAGGGAACTGCAGTGATGAAAGCTGCTAAAAAGCATCGTAACCAAATGGTTATAAGTCTTGAACTTCTTACAATAGCGATTGGATTGATGCTTTTTAGCTAATTGCTCGACTTTAGGGCGGGAAATTAAAGAAAGTAATTGACCAAGTATCGGCTGTCCGGTAAAATATGTACTTTTGGGCATAGTCTATTTTTAGAGTTTCGCAACTTGAATCTAAACTATTTAGGGGCTTCGGCCCCTATTTTTTTTCTGCTTTTGAGTTTTACCGGACACTACTGAGCCAAGTATCAAGAATCAAGATTTATTCGTTTTTCACCGATACATTTTTCTTAATAAAACGTTTTTTTTTATTCCCAGGCTGACTTCTTTAGTCTTGGTAACTTAAACCTTATCCGTGATTTTGTGCTGCCTGCCATTGCCAGAAGTACTTTATATAAGTCAGGTTCGGCACCTTTAATTAAGCAGGATATCTACGCTTGAAAGACCTCTCCGTTATGCGTCTTGGTTCTTGGCTCTTGATTCTTGATACTCTATTTCAGCACCTCATCAATCGAATTATACGCCACTGAGTGATAATTCGGCCGGGCTTTAGCATAGATCTTCTTCGCCCATACTTTCCCTTCGGAAGTCTTTACCATTTCTTTGTAGATAGGCATCAGAAACTTCCGACGGCCAACTTCAGTAAGAAACGTTTCAATATTTGAGTACGCTGGCTTATATTTCATTCGCACCGAAAGGGTATACCAGGCCGCTTGAATCTCAGAATTTCCTGATGCAGTGAATTTAAATGTTCTATCCAGATCCGCCATTTGCTTTATGGTAACATCCGCTGGCAGATGGCTTATTAAGTACAATGCCTCATTGGTAGCAAGCTTCTTATTCAATACTGAAATATCACCTGATTTTTGCCATTGGCTAATCAGACTATCTAAAGATTTAAATCTGTCCGATCCAACAGCCGGACTATTAGTTGGTAATCCCGGTTGATAAACCCATGAATTAATATTTATTTTGTCCTGTAAAGCCTTATCTCCTTTGAGTAGATTTTTCTCTAAATAAGCAAGGAACTCTTCGGTGGTTACCGAATTAAATGCATGAGAATCAAAATATCCTCTAAGAAACGCGTCAAACTTCTCACGTCCAACAGCATCCTCAATAGTTCGTATGAACGAATATCCCTTCTCGTACGCAATATCGCTCACCCCCTCGTCCGGATCCCGGCCCTCATAATTTGCCTTCAGTTTTGTGTCGGCATTAGTCGCACCCATCTCTTTAACAAGATCCTGTAATCCCTGATAACCCAGCAATTCCTGCATTTTCGCCTCGTCCTTTCCGTACACATCTTCTACTATACGCCTTTCAAAATAAGTAGTAAAGCCTTCATTTAGCCAGAAATCATTCCAGTTAGCATTTGTCACCAGATTACCACTCCAGCTATGAGCAAGCTCGTGAGCTATAAGGCTAACAAGCGAGCGGTCTCCAGCAATAATAGTTGGAGTAGCAAAGGTTAACATAGGATTTTCCATACCACCGAAAGGGAAGCTCGGGGGAAGAACGAGAACATCATAGCGTCCCCATTTGTATGGACCATAAATTTTTTCAGCCGCAGTGGTCATCTTACCCATGTCTGCAAGCTCATACGCTGCTTTGACAAGCGTAGCAGGCTCAGCATAAACGCCTGTACGATTGTCAACCGCTTTAAAGGACATATCTCCAACCGCCAGCGCCATAAGATAAGACGGTATTGCGTTTGGCTGTTTGAACGTGTAGACGCCGTCTGCATTTTTCTCTTGAGGATTTTCTGCGCTCATCAAAGCCAGCAACTCTTTAGGCACAGAAACTTTAGCGTTATAGGTAAATCTTATGCCCGGGCTATCCTGACAAGGGATCCATGTGCGCGCCAGGATCGCCTGTGATTGTGTAAACATAAAAGGGTATTTTTTCCCTGCCGTTTGTTGAGGGTTAAGCCATTGGACTGCAGCCGCATCGGCCGAGTTTGAATAATATATATTAACTTTTGATGTTGCCGCTTCAATTTTCACTGTCAGGGCCTGACCCAAAAATTCAGTGACGTCTCCAAGAGTGAATGTTGTCTCTTTTTCTTCTTCACCCAGGGTAACCTTGCTGATTTTAAGATTCCTTGAGTCAAAAATGATCTCATCGCCTTTTGCAGGATTCTCAATTGTCCAGGATGCTTTTCCAGAAATCAGCTTAGTATCAAAATCAACCTTTATATCAAGATCAAGGTGCTTTACAATTGCTTTCGACGGATCTGCAAATGAATGCACATCTTCGTACTTTTTAGCTGCTTCTTTCAAATCATCACTGTTTTTCGTCTGACAAGCAAAGGCAAATAAAGCAGGGATTAGGATCAATAATTTGTTCATAACGGTTTAGTTTAAAAATCAAAGCTAATGAAATTCTATAGGCCTGAGATCGCAACAATTAGATTCCATCTTATTGTCATTTATCTCAGGGATTTTTTATTGATCTCGATCAACAAACAAACGGAATACTAAAGCAAATGTTGGCGTTTTCATCAACAAATTCAAGTTAATTGGTGAAGACACCAATTAAAAGAACTAGGGATTTAAACCAAGTTGGTGAGACACCAACCTGATTCAATAAAAAATGGTAGTAAGCTATGGGGTGTTTGTTGGTTTCCCACCAACAAACTGAACCGGGATATTGAGATAAATGTTGGTGTCTTCACCAATATTTCACGTTAATTATGGCCCGAAGTTTACGGAAATACGTTGTTCGATAGCTTTCCCATCAGGGGATGGTGTCCATTGAGAGCCATTCCGGACTAAACGCAAAGCTTCCTTATCGTATGCTTCGCTCAGGCCTTTGATAATTTTGATGTTGGTTAGTTTTCCGTCTGAAGCTACCTGAAACGAAAGCAGGACAGAACCAGTTAGAGGCGGATCAGCTTTGAATTTACTTGCATTGAGATTTAGATATTGGTTGTAAGCAGCCCATCCGGATTTTGGCGCATTAGTCCC
>NZ_JBBJNI010000143.1:0-8177 GCF_037719425.1 Daejeonella sp.
GGCCGGGTTCAGTCGGTAGCAGTAAGGCTTATTGTTGACCGTGAACGCGAAGTAAACAAATTCAAGCCCACAGCTGCATTCCGGGTTGTAGCAATTTTCTTTACAGACAGTCAGAGAGAAGTTTTCCGCGCTGAGCTTCCTGAACGTTTTGAACAGGCACCTCAGGCAGAAAGCTTTTTGAAGGACTGTATCAATGCAATATTCACGGTTAACAGCCTCGAAACCAGGCCTACTAAACGGAACCCGGCCGCACCTTTCACTACTTCAACGCTACAGCAGGAAGCGAGCAGGAAACTGGGATTTTCAGTTGCCAGGACGATGTCAGTTGCGCAAAAGCTTTATGAGCATGGAAAGATCACATATATGCGTACAGACTCTGTTAACCTTTCCGACACAGCTTTAAATGCAGCTGCGGCAGAGATAAAATCAGCATTCGGCGAAAAATATCACCAGTTAAGAAAATATAAAACCAAATCTGCAGGCGCACAGGAAGCCCACGAAGCTATCAGGCCTACGTATTTTGAACAGCATACTATAAGCGGGGATCCATCCGAGCAAAGGCTTTATGACCTGATCTGGAAGCGTTCAATTGCATCACAAATGGCCGAAGCAGCTTTTGAAAAGACGACCGCTAAAATTGACATCTCTACCAGAAGCGAAGTTTTTGTCGCAAATGGAGAGGTGATGAAATTCGATGGCTTTCTTAAAGTTTACACAGAATCAACTGACGAGGAAGAGCAAGAGATAAACCTTGACGAGGAGAACGAAAACTCGATCCTTCCTCCTTTAAGTAAAGAACAGAAATTGAATCTTCGTGAAATGAATGCCACCGAGCGTTACTCACGTCCACCAGCCCGGTATACTGAAGCCAGTCTGGTTAAAAAGCTTGAAGAGCTGGGTATTGGCAGGCCGTCTACTTACGCACCAACCATTTCTACTATACAGAATCGTGGCTATGTAGTGAAAGAGGAACGCGAGGGCAAGAAACGCGATTTCCAGGTGATTAAGCTTAAAGACGAAAAGATAGTATCAGACATTAAAACGGAAAACACAGGTGCAGAAAAGAACAAGCTGTTCCCAACTGATATTGGTGCCGTTGTTAATGATTTTCTTGTTGAACATTTTAAAGGGATCGTAGATTTTAATTTCACTGCCTCAGTGGAAAAAGAATTTGATGAGATAGCACAAGGAATGAAGAACTGGACAGAAATGCTCCGGGCTTTTTATAATCCTTTCCATTCCGAAGTTGAAACTACTTTACAGAATGCAAACAGGGCAAGCGGTGAGCGCGATCTGGGTGTAGATCCGGAAACAGGGAAAAAAATATCGGTACGTATAGGCCGTTTCGGCCCGTTCGTACAGATTGGTGAAGCTGCCGAAAACGAAGACAGTGAGAAACCAAGATATGCGAGCCTTCGTGCCGGTCAGATGATTGAAACGATATCGCTGTCAGAAGCCTTGGATTTATTTAAGCTTCCTTTCCAGCTTGAAAATTACCAGGATAAAGAAGTAAGTGTAGGAATAGGAAGATTTGGTCCCTATATTAAATGGGGAGAAAGCTTTATATCGCTGCCAAAGGGTGAGGATCCACTATCTGTGAATCTTGATCGCGCTGTCGAAATAATAAATGAAAAAAACATTGCTGATGCCCCTATTGCTGAATTTCAGGGTCTTGGAGTAACAAAAGGCAAGGGTCGGTTTGGTCCTTTTATCAAATGGAATAACTTGTATATTAATGTTCCGGCCCGCTACAACTTCGACATGCTCGGCCAGGCAGAAATCGAGGAACTTATCAGCAAGAAAATAGAAAAGGAATCCAATCGCTTTATCCAGCAATGGGAAAGTGAAAAGATCGCGATTGAAAACGGACGATGGGGGCCTTTTATCCGGTTTGGCAAGATGATGCTTAAACTCGGAAAGAATTCCGCAACTAACGATAAATTCACCGCGGACGAACTTGCAGTACTTCCCCTGGACACAGTGAAGAAATTTATTACAGAACAAGTGCCCGATGCATTTGCCCCCAAGGTGAAAAAGGCATCAAAAAAACCAGCAGCAAAAAAATCTCCTGTAAAAGCAAAAAAATAGTCGGTCTGCCGAACATTAACGTATGAAAAAAGACCTGCCAGAAAACATTGTGGAGAACGTATCCATTGCAGTCGTGATGGAGAGTGCAAGCCCGGAATCCAAGAATTGGAATGTGTATCTGATCAATTTAAAGGACGAAGCTATCGAAACTGTCCTGATTAGTTCGAAAGGCTATGGTGAGAAAAATGGTGAGACAGTAAAAACTTCGATCCTGCGCCATTCCATTGGAAAAGTCGCACCCCGCGACTATGCGATGATCGAAATGATCGATGAGCAGGTGTTCGGGTTAACCAACGAATATTGGCTCAGTTACTATTTAAAAGGGCAAATCTACGATAAGAAATTTATTTTTGTTCCCGAAAGCATTGTCGAATCAAACCTCATCCGTATACCGGTGCTAAATAAACCGGGTGTCATGATTGGTTGATAACTTTTCCTCCCATCCGCCCCTTTCCTCCGTCCAGTGGCACAGTGATTGATATTCAAAGGTATATAACAAATTATACCAATGGAAATTATATTAAAAGTAGCAAACACCGCGTATCCAGATGGAACGCTTGTAAAGTATTTGTTCGGGATGAAACAGCCAGAAATTATATATTCCGGCATTCAGGTGAAAAAAGACATGTGGCTTAAAAAAGCCGGGAAAGAGATTATGAAACTTCGTAACAGAGCTTCCAGACTTGCCGGGTAAGCTATAGAACGTAGTATTTTGCTTACACTATTGTGTCCTGCAAAACATACGACCTTTAGCTAGTAACATTTTGCCTCTGTCATGTTTTTTAAACCCTTGAAAATGCCCCAAAAAGGCTGAAGGAATTATTAACATTTTTTGACCCATCGGGAAGGAAAATTATCTCTGTCTGTTATCTTTGATGATGGAACAGAATATCCCCAATCTTGAAGCTGCAGAACAGCGAGTTCTTGGCTCGCTCATGGAAAAAAGCAGGACTACTCCTGACCACTATCCAATGACCTTAAACAGTCTCGCTGCTGCATGTAACCAGAAGACTTCCCGGTACCCTATTGTCCAATACGACGAGGAACTGATCATTCAAACACTCGATTCACTAAAACGGAAAGGATTGATCTCAACAGCCACAGGCGGTTCAAGCCGGGTTGTAAAGTTTAAGCATAATTTCGCTATTGTTTATCCGCTTGTACCTTCTGAACTTACGATAATATGTCTACTGCTTTTGAGAGGTCCTCTAACTCCCGGAGAGCTCAATACTAATTCAGCTCGTCTATACGAATTTGAAACACTTGATGAAGTTACTGAAGTACTTCAAAAGTTATCCCTGCCTGAAATGGCTTTCGTTAAAGCGATGATCAGAAGACCCGGACAAAAAGAAGTGAGGTATGTCCATTTGTTAGGTGACGCTCCGGATAAATCTTTAGAAGCTTCTCCCGAAATGCCATCCATTGCTAATACGGCGCAACTTGAAGAAAGGGTCGCAAAACTGGAAGATCAACTAAATGAGCTTAGAGCTGAGTTTGATAAATTAATGAAAGAGTTGAATTAATATAATCAGTTCTTACGCTTTAATATAGTTTGCCCGCCTCTTGCCGGCGGAGGGGCACCTACTTTCCCTTCAGCTGGAAAGTAAGCAAAGAGCCGCGCCTGCCTGATATTTGTTGTAAATCCACGCTTTAGTCCTAAGGCGCAATCCAAGCCGTGGGAGAGTCAGTGAAAGTGATGGATGAATGTGCAACACTTCTCCGGATTGCTGACGGCAGTGCAAGAAATGAAAGTATCTGCAAACGCTAAAACGGGCCTTTACTGCCAAATTTCAAGAGGGCGAATCCTGCAACCTGCAGTGCCAGAAGAACTATTAAAGGCAGCTACCCATCGTACTTAATGCATACCAACCGAAAATAATTTAATTATGGGTGGATTCGACTTGAGCCGGAAACGAGCACACCGCCTCACTCGAATGTCGTTTGCATTGCGGGCCGCAGGCCAGCCATTCTAACACCAACCAACGCTGTGTACGTTGCTTAGGCCTAACCACGGAATCTCCGTTCACGTTTTCATCCGCCTCGGCTGGTGCGGATAGCACTATCCAAGCCTCTGCAGAAACTTCCGAAGCAGCAGACGCAGCGGTGGGGTTTGGTTCTTTGACCTACAGCAAAGAACTAGGCCTCCGCGGCCATAAGCGGGTAGATTTCATGAGTTTATTAATTAATAAACCTAGCCGTTTACTCAATAGTCCCAACCACATACTCTTACTAATTAAAACACCTTTCCTATTTTACAGCATTATGCTGGAGAATATCGATTTACGTCAGATTCTGGTTCTTGATATCGAAACCGTCCCTCAGTATTCGTCGTTTGAGGAAGTGCCGGGTCAGTATCAAAATCTGTGGGAATATAAGACACGGTTCCATAGAAAAGACGGAGAAAGTCCTGCAGATTTTTACTCCCGTGGCGGAATCTGGGCAGAATTTGGAAAAATAGTTTGCATTTCAGCAGGCATATTCTCTTTGGAGAAAAAGGAGATATCGCTGCGGGTAAAATCTTTTTATGGAGACGAGGAGAAAACTATCCTGGAATCTTTTGCCGTAACTTTACAAAAGCTATCTAACACTCTAATTCTTTGTGCTCATAACGGTAAAGAGTTCGATTTCCCCTATCTATGCCGGAGAATGCTAATCAATGGGATTCAAATTCCTGCACAGCTAAACATCCACGGGAAAAAACCCTGGGATGTAAATCACCTTGACACGATGGATCTGTGGAAGTTTGGAGACTACAAGAATTACACTTCTTTAAACCTGCTGGCCGAGGTGTTCAATATTCCCTCCCCTAAAGATGACATTGATGGCAGCGAGGTGCATCATGTTTATTGGAAAGAAAGAAACCTCGAAAGGATCAGGGCCTATTGTGAAAAAGATGTGATCACTACTTCGCAGCTGTTATTAAGATTTAAATCTTTACCGCTGCTTTTGGAAGAGGCAATTATCATTGTGGGTTCTGAGTAACTGGTTAATTCAGTATTGGTACGGGCACTTACAGTCGCTATAAGATTGATTCCTAGTTCCTAAGAAGGGGTATTAGTCTCATCAAAAGATGTTACGCAAATTCTCCGGGCTAATTCAACAGAGAGTTATGCTTGCAGGTGCACGCCATGTCCAATTAATAGATTGCTTCGCTCTTCTCCAAAGATTGATGCCTTGCGATAATCAGCAGATTGCTTCGCTCTGCTCGCAATGACACGCCTAGTTGGGGACTAATGGGGGAGAAGACGAGACTGAGCCTCGTCTTCCCCCCCATTCTTTAAAAAGCGACGTTGTCCTTACGAACGTAGTGAAGCAATCTTTAAAAAACCGCTTACGGTTTCATCTGTTGTCAAATCATAAATTAACTTATAAGTTACAACGTATCCTTATCTTAGAAGAAATTAGTACAAAATGTCAAAAAAGAAACCCAATAACTTTAACCTGGTTTTAACAAAGCTTATCAGTAGCGTCTTCGAAAAATCAGGAAACAAGCCATTAAATTATAAACAAGTTGCCTCCAAAATAAACTTGCATGACGACGAGTCGCGCGAATTAATATTACAGATCTTAAAAGACGAAAGCCGCAAGGGCTTGTTATCAGAGCCTGAAAGAGGCAAATTTATATTAAAAGAACTTAAAACATTCGTGACCGGCAGAGTCGACATGACCGCCGACGGCTCCGCATATATCGTTAGCGAAGATGAATTTGAGGAAGATATTTTCATTGCCCCACGGAAGCTCCGAAATGCGCTGCACGGCGATACCGTAAAAGCGTATGTGTATGCTAAAAGCAAGGGACGGAAGAAGGACGGTGAAGTTGTAGAGATCATCAAAAGAGCCAAAATGGAGTTTACCGGGATAATCAAGTTGTCCGAACGGTTTGCGTTTTTTGTGCCGGATGACCGAAAGATGCTTCACGACATCTTTATACCGCTGGACGGCCTGAAGGGTGGAAAAGATAACGAAAAAGCAGTTGCGCGTATCACCGACTGGCCTGAGGATGCTAAAAATCCAATTGGCGAGATTACTCACGTACTTGGAATGCGGGGTGAGAACAATGCGGAAATGAACGCTATCCTTGCTGATTACGGTTTCCCGCTTGAATTCCCATCGCAAGTAGAAAAAGAAGCGGAGGAAATTCCTGAGGCTATTACAAAAGAAGAGATTGCTAAAAGAAGGGATTTCCGTGATATTTTAACATTTACTATAGATCCTGCTGACGCAAAAGATTTTGACGATGCGATTTCATTTAGAAAACTGAATAACGGAACTGTAGAAGTGGGAGTCCATATTGCAGACGTATCACATTATGTACGGCCAAACTCTGCGCTGGACAAAGAAGCATTTGAGAGAGGAACATCGGTTTATCTGGTCGATAGGGTTATACCTATGCTCCCTGAGCGATTATCTAACGGTTTATGTTCATTGCGGCCTAACGAGGACAAATTATGCTTCTCGGCGGTCTTTGAACTCGACAAAGAAGCGAATGTTATCAACGAATGGTTTGGAAAGACCATCATCCATTCTGATACACGGTTTAGCTACGAGCAGGCTCAGGAGATCCTTGAGAACAAAACGGGGCAGCACAGCGAAGAGCTTCTGAAATTAAATGAACTGGCCTATAAATTAAGAGACCGGAAGTTCAAGCATGGTGCGATCAGCTTTGAAAGCACTGAAGTCAAATTCCAATTGGATGAGCACGGCAAGCCTCTCGGGGTTTACGTAAAGGTACGCAAGGATGCGCACAAGCTTATCGAGGATTACATGTTATTAGCCAATAAAAAAGTTGCTGAGTTTATCGCTAAAAAAGGTAAAGGCAAGCAAAAACTCACCTTTGTTTACCGTTCACACGACACACCAAAAGAGGATGCCCTGCTTAGTTTCTCACAGTTTGCACTCAAGTTCGGGTATAAAATAGACATCAGTTCGGGACGGGAGACTGCTCGTTCATTGAACTTTTTAATGAATGATGTTGAGGGAAAGAAAGAACAGAACGTTCTTACGCAATTAGCTATCCGCTCCATGGCGAAAGCTATCTATACTACAAAAAAACATAGCCACTACGGCTTGGCATTCGACTATTACACCCACTTCACCTCTCCTATCAGGCGCTATCCGGATGTGATGGTTCACCGTTTATTAGAGCTTTATCTTGCGGGCGGGAAATCTGTGAATGAGGAAGAATATGAGAAAATGTCATTGCATTCATCCCAGATGGAGAAAAAGGCAGCTGACGCCGAACGCGCCTCGGTAAAATATAAACAAGCTGAATACCTTGAGGGTAATATTGGTCAGGAGTTCAAAGGAATTATTTCCGGGTTAACGGAATGGGGAATGTATGTAGAGATCATCGAAAACAAGTGTGAAGGAATGGTACGCCTACGCGACCTGAACGATGACTTCTACGTGCTTGATGAAAAGAACTATTGCATTATTGGCCAGAGACGAAAAAAGAAGTTCCAGCTTGGCGATGAAGTGACAATCATGGTTAAGAAAGTCGACCTTAGTAAAAGGCAGATCGATTTCTCACTGGTGCATTGACCGGGAGTCGGAGGTCTGAAGTCTGAAACTAAACGCTGTTCTACAACTAAAAAGGAGCTTGTTTGTGTGAGCTCCTTTTATTTGTTTAATATTTGCGATGTGTTCAGCATAGTTTGGGATGTGTTTGGATAACATTACCGCTTGCCACTTCAAACCAAAGCGTCCAACTTTTATATGCCGTTTGCTCAGACCTCCGACCTCAGGCCTCTGTATCCAGACCTCAGACCTCAGGCTTTTTATTTATAAGTGTTTTCTGTAGATTTAATTAAGATTAAGGAAATCACTTATGAAAGAAACTTTTACAATGACGGACAGTGCGTTAGCTGCGGGCAATCGCATTGACTCGATTGATATTCTTCGTGGCCTGGTCATGATAATTATGGCACTCGATCATACCCGTGATTTCTTTCATATCCAGGCCTGGACTCAGGATCCTTTAGATCTCGCCACCACAACTCCTGCCTTGTTTATGACAAGGTGGATAACTCATTTTTGCGCACCAATATTCACCTTCTTAGCAGGTACCTCGGTATGGTTTCAGGGAAAGA
>NZ_JBBJNI010000143.1:8187-10708 GCF_037719425.1 Daejeonella sp.
CAAAAAAGAACTCAGCTCATTTTTAATAAAAAGAGGCCTCTGGCTGGTTTTCGTCGAGATACTGGTTTTCAATTTTGCGTTTTCATTCGATCCATCTTATACAATTTTAGCATTGCAGACTATCTGGTCGATCGGTATCAGTATGGTTTTCCTGGGTATACTAATCTGGCTGCCATTTCCGTGGATACTTACGATTGGTTTGGTAATTTTCTTTGGCCATAATTCACTCGATCTTTATGAAGCTTCACATAAGGGTGATTTCTCTATCTTATACTCCATGATACATCGCCCGGGATTTTTCCCTCTCGGAAAAGATCATAGTTTACTTGTTTTTTATCCGGCCCTTCCGTGGCTTGGCGTTATGATCCTGGGCTATTGTTTCGGCAAGCTGTTTACAATTTATAATGGCGCTGAGAGACGAAAGATGCTAATGAGGCTAAGTCTTGGGGTCATGGCATTCTTTATCGTGTTAAGGGCACTAAATGTCTATGGTGACTCTAAACCCTGGTCACAACAAGACAATTTCTTGTATTCTATATTTTCATTTATCGACACGCAAAAATACCCTCCTTCTTTACTATATGCAGCTATGACGATCGGCCCCGGAATACTTTTCCTCAGCCTTTTCGAAAAAACAAAAAATGCGTTAACTAATATCATTGTCGTTTTCGGCAGAGTTCCATTCTTATATTATGTTTTGCATTTCTACCTCATCCACTTTTTATGCATGATATTCTTCCTGTTGAGGGGACATAAATTTAGTGACGGTATTTACGAACAGCCAAATATGCTTCCCAATTTCATCATAGCGAAAGAAGGTTATTCCCTACCAGTTGTATATCTCATCTGGATTGGTGTTATTATAATTTTGTATCCTGTTTGCAAATGGTTTAGTGAGTATAAAAAAACCCATCGTAAGTGGTGGTTAAGCTATTTATAATTAATCACCATATGGTATTAGGCAACAAAGGAAGTTTTGGTATTTTTGCCCGGCCTTAGCTTTAATTGAATGCATTCTATACAACAACTTCAGGAAATAATAAACAAGGCTATAGCCGATACAAAATATACCCAGAAACCCACTGAACTTTACGAGCCTATCAGCTACCTCATGGAATTGGGAGGCAAGCGTATGCGGCCGGTGCTGGTGTTGTTATCCACCGAGCTTTTTGGCGGAGATGTAATGAAGGCCTTAGACGCCGCGATCGGAATCGAGCTTTTCCATAATTTCACGCTAATGCACGATGATATCATGGATAAGGCGCCCCTTCGCCGGGGGAAACCAACCGTGCATGCCAAATGGAGTGAAAGCGCGGCTATCTTATCAGGCGACGTGATGTTTGTAGAAGCTTATAAGATGATGATCAAGGTCGACGATTCTATTCTGAGAGAAGTCCTTGATATATTCAGCGACACGGCGTCGGGAGTTTGTCAGGGACAGCAAGCCGACATGAATTTTGAGAATCATGACGAGGTTACCGTTGATGAATACCTGCTTATGATCAAACAAAAGACTGCAGTGTTGCTTGCCGGCAGTATGGAGATTGGGGCATTGATCGGTGGGGCGGAAAAAAAGCAGGCTAAACTTTTACACGAATTCGGAGAAAATCTTGGGCTTGCATTTCAACTTCAGGATGATATTCTGGACGTTTACGGCGATCCTGAAAAATTCGGAAAATTAGTCGGCGGGGATATTCTGGCAAACAAAAAGACCTTTTTACTGATCAAAGCCAAAGAGTTAGCCAAAAACCATAAGAGCACAGAGCTTGCTAAGTGGACTAATGGGACATCACACGATGCCACTCAAAAAATTGCCGCAATTACTTCAATCTATGACAGTCTGGAGGTAAGAAAACTTGCGGAAGCACAAATGGAGCAATTTGTAACCAAAGCCATCACTGCGCTAAATCAAACCGGAATCGAGAATGACACAAAGGTAATACTTCAGAGCTTCGCAGAGTCACTGCTCATCCGCGAACAATAAAAAAGCGCCTTGCTGATTCCAACAAGGCGCTTTCTATATAATAATCTGATATTATAATTCTTCTGACGGAGCTTGTGCTTCCGGAACTTCTTCAGCAGCTTTCTTTTTTGCAGGAGCTTTCTTTGCCGGAGCAGCTTTTTTTGCAGCAGCTTTAGGTTCAGCTTTCGCTTCCTTCTCAGCAGCAGCCTCTTTAACAGGAGCCTCAGCCTTTGGAGCAGATTCAGCCTTTGGAGCTGCAGCTTTCTTAGCCTTTACTGGTGCATTCTCAACAACTACTTGTGTTTCTCTTGGAAGAACAGAAACATATGACTTATCATCAAATTTCTTCTTGAACATTACAGTACCGTCGATCAAGGCAAATAATGTATGATCTTTACCAATACCTACATTTCTATCGGGATGGTGTTTAGTACCGCGCTGACGCACGATAATATTTCCTGCAATTGCAGCCTGACCACCGAAGATCTTAATACCCAAACGCTTGCTATGTGACTCGCGACCGTTTCTGGAACTACCGGCTCCTTTTTTATGTGCCAT
>NZ_JBBJNI010000144.1:0-733 GCF_037719425.1 Daejeonella sp.
TGGGATAGTTTTAACACGGCACGGTGGCGCTTTGGTTGAGCTGGAGAAGCCAGTCAGTTTTTTCGCGGGTGCTGCTTTGGGAAGTGGAAAACAATGGATTCCATGGATCCATTTGTATGATTTGATCTCGATCTTTGAAAAGATCGTTGAAGATCCAGGGTACAATGGCGTTTATAATACCTCTACGCCATTCCCTGTTACTAACTCAGAATTCACCCGGGCAATGGCAAAAAAACTGTCAAGGCCTGTATGGCCGGTAAATGTTCCGAAATTTGTTCTGAAAACTCTCCTTGGGGAAATGAGCGAAATCGTGTTGATTAGCGATCGTAACTCTGCTCAGAAATTGATCAATGCCGGATTCCAGTTTCGTTATCCTGCGCTAGACGACGCTCTTACAGAGATCTACTCGCAATAGTCCTGAATGAAACAGGATGTAAGCGTATTCTGGTTCAGGCGGGATCTTCGTTTGAACGATAATACCGCGTTGTATCATGCACTTCGTTCTCCGTACCCGGTCGTACCAATTTTCATCTTTGATCCCGAAATACTTGACAAGCTGCCTGACAAGGATGATAAGCGGGTTTCTTTTATCCACCAAACACTTCAGTCACTTGATGCAGATCTCCGAAACCACGGCTCATCTTTGTATGTCCTGTATGATGAGGTGAAAGATGCCATTAAAACGATACTTGATGAGTTTGAGGTTAAGAAAATCTTCTTGAATCATGATTAC
>NZ_JBBJNI010000144.1:743-10598 GCF_037719425.1 Daejeonella sp.
TTCCTGAAAATGTTTTTACTCAATTAATAAAGGAATATAAAATTGAAAAAGTTTACACCAATCATGATTACGAGCCATATGCTATTGATCGCGATCTCAACATTCAAAAGTTTGCACAGACTTGCGGAACCAAATTTCATTCGTTCAAAGACCAGGTTATTTTTGAAAGATCCGAAATATTGAAATTAGATGGTTCACCTTATACAGTTTTCACACCATACTCAAAAAGATGGAGACAGCTATATAATGAATTAAAACCGGTAGCATTTCCAAGTGAAAAGTATCTTTCGAACTTGCTCAAAATATCCAAAAATAAGATCCCTTCTTTAAAAGAGATGGGTTTCAACCATATCGCTCCAGGCTTATTAGCTTTAAACATTAACGAGGAAACAATAGCTAATTATCATCAAACACGCAACCTTCCGGCTATGAATGGCACAAGTCAAACCAGCCCTTATCTTCGTTTTGGAACCATAAGTATCCGTCAGTTGGTTGCTATCGCGTGTAAGTGGAATGAAACCTGGCTTAATGAGCTCATATGGCGGGAATTCTTCATGATGATACTTTATCATTTTCCTCATGTTGTCAGCGAGAGCTTCAAAAAGAAATACGATAAGATTCCGTGGAGGAATAATGAGACCGAATTCGATTTGTGGTGCAAAGGTGAAACCGGTTATCCGATCGTGGATGCAGGAATGCGTCAGCTGAATGAAACTGGATGGATGCACAATAGAGTGCGTATGATCGTCGCAGGTTTTCTAACAAAACATTTGCTGATCGACTGGCGCTGGGGCGAAGCTTATTTCGCTCAAAAGTTGCTTGATTACGAGCTATCTTCCAATAACGGGAACTGGCAATGGGCAGCAGGAAGTGGTTGCGATTCGGCGCCATATTTTAGAATATTTAACCCCACCTCTCAGACCTTAAAATTCGATCCAAAACTGACCTATATTAAAACGTGGATAAAGGATTTTAATAAATACCATCTCCCTCCGATGGTTGAGCACGAGTTTGCTCGTAAAAGGGCACTGGAGGTTTATAAAAGGGCTTTGAATGAAGACTAGTACTGGTTACTGACGAGGCAATTATCGCAAACCAGGAGCTCTTTTTTTATGCCAAAAAAAGTCCGTAATCATTTGATACAACACCTTTAAAATTACATCCTTTCTACCTGCCGAATATTTTCGTATTCAGGGCATAAAGACCATGAATTTTGCTAACTTCGCAAGGCTTAAAAAGGGGAGTTTTGACCATCCGTTAAAAAGCCTCAAATTAATTTCAAAGACATCAAAATCAGAATTTGATAAAACATGGCTGAAGATACAGAAAACGATAATTTAGCGCCGCAGAACGATAGAATAATCCCGATCAATATAGAAGAGGAAATGAAGTCAGCTTACATCGATTATTCGATGTCGGTAATTGTTTCCCGCGCCCTTCCTGATGTACGCGATGGGCTCAAACCTGTACACCGCAGGGTTCTTTACGGTATGCTTGACCTTGGTGTGACAAGCAGTAAGGCTCATAAAAAGTCGGCTCGTATTGTCGGTGACGTTTTGGGTAAGTACCACCCGCACGGAGATTCTTCAGTTTACTTTGCCATGGTTCGGATGGCCCAGGAGTGGAGTTTACGTTACCCGATGGTTGACGGGCAAGGCAACTTTGGGTCTGTGGATGGGGACTCTCCAGCTGCAATGCGTTATACAGAAGCACGTCTAAAGAAGATTGCTGAAGAAATGCTTGCAGATATCAATAAAGATACTGTTGATTTTCAGCTGAATTTCGATGATACTCTTGAGGAACCAACGGTTCTTCCCTCACGTATCCCTAACCTGCTTGTTAATGGAGCTTCAGGTATCGCTGTAGGTATGGCTACCAATATGCCGCCGCACAATTTAACTGAAGTCGTAAATGCCACTATATCTTACATCGAAAACAATGAGGTGACGATTGCTGATCTTATGCAGCACGTTAAGGCACCGGATTTTCCCACTGGTGGCATCATTTACGGATACTCTGGCGTACAGGAAGCCTTTGAAACAGGGCGTGGCCGTATCGTCATGCGTGCCAAAGCTGAAATTGAAGTACATAAAGGCGACCGCGAGCGGATCATCGTAAATGAGATCCCATATCAGGTTAATAAAGCTAACATGATTGAGCAAACTGCCGGTCTTGTTAACGATAAGAAACTCGAAGGGATTAGTGAGATAAGAGATGAGTCGGACAGAGATGGGATGCGTATCGTATACGAGATAAAGCGGGACGCCAATGCCTCAATCGTATTAAACAATCTCTTTAAGTACACTGCTCTACAAACTTCATTTAGTGTCAATAATATTGCCCTGGTAAACGGGCGACCAATGCTGTTGAATCTTAAAGATATGATCAGGCACTTTGTTGATCACCGCCATGAAGTGGTTGTCCGCAGAACTAAATTTGATCTTGCCGAGGCAGAAAAACGTGCTCACATCCTTGAAGGATTGTTAATAGCCCTGGATCATCTTGATGAGGTCATTAAGCTGATCCGTGCTTCAAATAGCCCGGATGATGCAAGAATAGGCTTGATGGAAAGCTTCAGTCTTTCTGATATCCAAGCTCGCGCTATTCTTGATATGACTCTCCGCCGTTTAACCGGACTTGAAAGAGACAAAATCAAAGAAGAGTACGCAGAATTGATGAAGACAATCGAATATCTGAATCTAATTTTGGCTGATGAAGCCTTAAGAATGAAGATAATCACGGATGAGCTCCTTGAAATAAGAGAAAAATTCGGGGATGAACGCCGTACCTCAATCACCCATTCAGCAGATGATATGCGTATGGAAGATTTTATCGTTGATGAAGAAGTTGTTATTACAATCTCTCATGAAGGATATATCAAACGTACTCCACTGACGGAATATCGTAAGCAGGGCAGAGGGGGAAAAGGATCAATGGGGTCACAATCACGCGATAAAGATTTCATTGAACATATCCTGATTGCAACCAATCATAATTATATGCTCTTCTTCACTGAAACAGGAAAATGTTTCTGGCTGAGGGTTTTTGAGATCCCTGAAGGAACAAGAACAAGTAAAGGGCGTGCTATTCAGAATGTGATCAACATCCCTAAAGAAGAAAATATCAAGGCATATATAAAAGTTGTAAATCTTAAAGATCAGGATTACCTGGAAAACAACTTTATTATTATGTGTACCAAGAAAGGAACTATTAAGAAAACCTCTCTTGAAGCATATTCACGTCCACGGGCTAATGGCATCAATGCAATCAACATTAACGAAGGTGATCAGCTGCTTGAAGCTTGTTTGACAACTGGAGAAAGTGAAATTGTTATGGCGCTTCGCTCAGGAAGGGCTATTCGATTCAACGAATCTACTGTTCGTCCGATGGGCCGTACTGCGACTGGTGTACGCGGTATCACACTTGCTCATGCAAAAGACGAGGTTGTTGGCATGATCAGTATCAATAATTCAGAGGTTACAGTTCTTGTAGTTTCAGAAAACGGTTATGGTAAACGTACTGATATCGACGATTATCGCGTTACAAATAGGGGAGGTAAAGGAGTTAAAACCATTAACGTCACTGAAAAAACTGGTGAACTCGTTGCTATAAAGGATGTTACAGATAATGATGATCTGATGATCATTAACAAATCCGGCATTGTCATACGAATTGGTTTAAGTGATCTTCGTGTAATGGGTCGTGCTACTCAGGGCGTGAGATTGATTACTTTCAAAGGAGATGACTCGATTGCTTCAATCACAAAGGTTGAGCATGAAGAAGAATCTGACGAAGATGTAGAAAGCGCGGACGGTGAATCGGCAGAAAATGGAAATGATGCATCTGAATCTCAGAGCAACACTCCAGAAGAGCCAGGCACTACGGAAACTGAATAACAAACAATGAAGGGAATATTTATATTTCTCTTATCTAATATGCTGCTGTTTATTGCACCCTTGCAGGCTCAAACCCTGATTACCAGGGATGCGATGAACAGCTTTGCAAAATATTCTGCTTCTAAGGATATCAAGGACCTCGAAGCTGCCCGAAAACTCATCGATAACGGTTTTAAAACCAGGTTGGACTCGAATGCGTTTAAAAATAATCTGATTCGAAGCTTAGTTTACTCCACTCTGGCTCGTGCCGATTCTAACCTAAAACAAAAATACGCTAAGGATCCGGTGGAAGTCGCTAAACACTCCCTTAAATTTATAAAGTTAGCTAAATCTGCCTCTGACGCCGATCAGGAAATAGACTATATTAATGGTCAGCTCAAGCGAACTTATTTATATAGGGCGAATACATCGTTTAGAGAGCGGCGATTTAATGAGGCCTTAAAGTACTTTACTTTTCTTGATTCTCTTGATAAAAACAATTTTTCAATAACACATAATCTCGCTTTACTGAATCAGGAATTAGGAAATTATGAAGGAGCTGCATTTTACTATGTAAAGCTCATCTCGCAAAAGCCAAAACCGGAATATTATCTTGTTTTAGCTAACTTGTATGAATCAAAGGGTGAAGAAAATGCTGCAGTTAAAACGTTGAAGGCTGGGAGTGAAGCTTTTCCGGATAATCGTGACCTGGTATTCAAGCTGATAAATATCCTGGTAAATCGTAACGATTATGTTGAAATAGCTAAATTTATAGACAGAGCTTTGAAATTAGATGAATTCAATATCAATTTAAACTATCTTGCTGGCTTTTCTAACGAAATGACGGGTAATACTTTAAGAGCTGAAGAGTATTACAAAGCTGTGTTAAATATAAACCCTGATAATTATGAAGGTAATTTTGCGTTAGGGTTACTGTATTTAAATTTGTACCTGAAAGACACAACCCAGAATAGCATGATGTATGTTTCAAAATATTATTTGTCAAAAGCAAACGAAATTGATCCTAATGAGTTAAAGTCATTGACATCCTTGTCTATATTATATAAGCATACCGGCGATAAGAATGAACTTCAAAGAATTAACAATAAAATAAACCAACTCAAATTAAATTAGAATAACATGAAAATTAAATCTTTCATTTTAGCGGCTGTTTTCACAGCTTCCTCTGTGATAGTATATGCACAAAAGGGGGAAGTAGCAAGTGCTAAAAAAGGCTATGACACCTATGTCCAATTAAAGGACGCAAACTCCATGACTCTTGCGCTTCCTAATTTGAAAACCGCAAAAACAGCAGTAGACAAGGCAGTAATGAACGAAAAAACAGCATCAGATCCAACAGCATGGACTTACAAAGCATTAATTTATGGAGAAATGGCATTAATGGACTCGGTTCCAGCAACATCTAAGCCTCTTATCACGGAATCTCAAAGTGCTTATAAAAAAGCACTTGAGTTAGATAAAGATGGCGTTAACAAAGCGAACCTGGATCACGTAAATGGAGCTATATTTAGTCAATATGCGCTAAACCAGGGAGTAAAAGCATATCAAACCAACAATTTTGCTGATGCATATACTGCATTTACCAATGCATTGGTCCACCGCCCGGGTGATACAACTATCACATATTACGCTGGCCTTTCAGCCATTAATTCTAAAAACTACGACGCTGGGATCAAGAATTACGAGGAGTTAGTTAAAACCAACTTCTCATCAAACAACCAGATATATCTTGATCTATCGCGTCTGTACTCAATGAAGGGTGATACTGCTAATGCTATACGTATCGCTGGTGAAGGAGCCCTAAAATATAAGGACGCCGCTTTAGCTACTCAGGAGATTGAGTTAAGCTTGATGTCAGGTAAACAAAAGGAAGTAATAACTAAGATTGCTGCTCAGGCTCAACGAGATCCTAAAAATAAGCTATATCCATATTACCTGGGGATAGCTTACAGCACCGTGGGTGATCCTGTGAAAGCAGAAGAATCTTATTTACAGGCTATTGCTATAGATCCGTCTTTTGCGGATGCAAATATTAACATTGGTGGTGTTATGCTTAATAAAGGTATTGCTCTTTACAATGAAACTAACAAGCTTCCTCCATCACAACAAAAGGAATACGAGGCTGGTATGAAAAAAGCGTCTGCTGAATTCGACAAAGCGTTTCCGTATTTGAAAAAAGCATCAGAGCTTGATCCTAAATCCAGAATTGCTCTTGAAAATCTTAAAACATATTATCTCGTTAAAAAAGATAATGCTAAAGTCGAAGAGTTAACTAAGAAGATCGAAGCTCTATAACAGACATGATTTATCGAATAGAAGCCCGGGTATATACACCCGGGCTTTTTTATTATGAACAAATTGCTTCAACTGTTATAAAGAGGGTGGTATTACAAAATTCAATTTAACATAATATTAATTATGATACAAAATAGACTACGCGTGTATGATGTAGACATAGATGCATAGCATTTTTACGCTCGGTAATCAATTTACATAGATGCGTTAACTCATAGATTGAAATTATCTTTAGGATACGTTCAGTAGAACAGCTCTAAATTTGCTTACGGGCATACTCTAATATAAAAATTAGGAATGAAATGTATTTTCTGTACCTTTGTTCTTATTATATTAATAAATAACACAATGCAAAAAGAAGGTACAGTAAAGTTTTTTAATGAAACTAAAGGATTCGGGTTCATCGTACCCGCAGAGTCAGGTGAAGAGGACGTTTTTGTTCACTCATCAGGTCTAATTGATCAAATTCGTGAAAACGATAAAGTTCAATACGAAGTTGAGCGTGGCAAAAAAGGCCTTAACGCAGTTAATGTGAAAGTTGTTTACTAAATCAACATATCATTGAACAAAAAAGCCCCGTAATTTAGGGGCTTTTTTTATGCTTTGTTTTTTTATAGTAAATCATTTGCCAGATTAGCCAGTTCACTTCTTTCACCTTTTTGCAGGGTTATATGAGCATACAAGGGATGATTCTTAGCCTTATCAATCAAATAAGATAAACCATTACTTTCTGCATCCAGATATGGAGTATCGATCTGGTAAATATCTCCGGTAAAGACTATCTTAGTATCCTCTCCAGCTCTGGAAATTATCGTTTTGATCTCATGGGGTGTTAAATTCTGGGCTTCATCCACAATAAAGAATATTTTCGTTAGGGTGCGGCCCCTTATAAACGCCAAAGGTGCGACAGAAATTTTTTCCGTTAGAACAAGTTCATCGATCTTTGCCTGAGCTTTGTCATCGTCGCTTAGTTGGTCCTTTATAAACTTAAGGTTATCCCATATCGGTGCCATATATGGATCTATTTTAGATTTAATATCTCCCGGTAGAAAACCTATGTCCTTATTACTCAACGGCACTATTGGCCTGGTAACAAATATCTGCCGGTAATTTTTTCTTTGCTCCAGTGCGCTTGCTAAAGCCAGCAAAGTTTTGCCGGTGCCGGCGTTTCCCTGGATGGTCACCAGCTTAATATCAGGGTTCATCAACGCGTGGATGGCGAAAGCCTGCTCCGGATTTTTTGGCTCGATATTATAAACGGACTGGTGCGGAATATATTCAAGCTCAAACTTCTTAGGGTTATAGTACGCAGAAACCATTTTGTTCTTACTACTGAGTGTGAAAAAATGATTGTCGTGAATTATACTTACCCCTGTTTTCTCTATAGGAAGAGTTTTTTTACTGACGAGCTCATCTAATATCTTATTGGTAAGCTTACTTATAACGGTCTTACCAGTGTAAAGCTCCTCTACATTTTTTACTTTGCCTGTCTCATAATCTTCAGCAAAAAGATTGAGCGATTTTGCCTTAAGCCTTAAACAAATATCCTTTGAAACCAGCGTAATTCTTTTAGCTGGATATTTTTCCTGAAGGCTGAGTGCTGCATTTAGGATCCGATGATCAAATTTACCTTCGCCAAAGATTTTTTCGGCATCAGTTTTTGTTGGGATATCATCCATTACCACCTTAAAGCAGCCTCTCCCCTTCCCTTTTAAAGGAATCCATTCATTTAAGAGGGAACTTTTAGATATGGTATCCATCAACCGGATAAAGCTCCTGGCCTCATAATTACGGGTGTCGTTTCCTGCTTTAAAATTATCAAGCTCTTCAAGTACCTGAATTGGAATCGCTACATCGTGTTCCTGAAAATTTTGAAATGCGTCGTGATCGTAGAGAATAACTGACGTATCCAGAACAAATATCTTACCCGGTGCTGCTGTAGAATTATCTTTTCCCATTTAATCAAAAATAAGAAAATCGGGATAAGGTTTGCGGGGAAATGGAATTTGTATAAAAAGAAAAACGGAAACCTTACTCTTGCGATTGGGATTTCCGTTTTAACTTTTTCGCAACCTTAGTTGCTCAAAGTATTAATTCTTCTTTACTTTGCCTGGTTCGTTCCCGCCGGTCTTTTCAAACCTTTAGTATCCGTTGACCTTTACTTTCTCATCGCAACCGTTCCATAGAATGTTTGCAACATAGGTAATGCCTGTCCTTTGGAGCTTTTCCTGTCATCCTTTATCTCACGATGCTGGTCTGAATTAAAGCTTAAATTATCCAAAATCTGATGAAGCCCGAGAGCTTCGGATTTTTATGGATATTGTTTCAGGCTGTCAAAGTACGTCCGTTTTAATAATACTAATATAGGGGTCGGATGGCACTTGTCAAGTAAAAAATGATTGAAATTAACCACAACATTATTAACGACTTTACCGAAGTTATCAACTTTTTTAAAATTACTAAATGGTTGATAATCAAACTATTAAAGACAATGTTACAAGGTTATTAACATTATTTTTCAAGAAAACTATTAACATTATAGATACAGGCGACGATCCTAAGAGCTTACTTTTGCGTCATTAAAATGATTTGTTCTATTTCTGGAAAGCAGTACTTGTGGTTCTTTGGTAGCGCCAGTCCGGTGCTCTGCTTCCTGCCGGCCGGCAGGCGGGTAGTTTTTTGCCATGGAATGATCAATTAATACAAGATTCCCGGTGGCAAAAAAGCTAGCGCTGCCGCCCCGGTTTATTTCAATTAAGACAGCAGGGTTTTTCGGGTCAGACAGTTTGCACAGCTTAATAGGGAAAGTTAATTAAGGAAAAGCCTGCCTGGAAGAAATAATTTGCCAGACACCAAAAGCGAAAAACGGAAACCATCCTCTTGCGATTCCGGTTTCCGTTTTAACTTTTTTCACAACCTTAGTTGATCAAAAGCATAAGCTTTCTGATAATTAACTGGTTCGTAGAGTCACTGTTCTTTCAAACAAGATTCTCGTGGCCCTTTATCTCCATATTGCATTCAGTCTTTAGAAAGTTTGCAATTTTCAATAACGTCTGTCATTTCGACCCTGATCTTTTCGAATAAATCTTGCGATCTGCTCTGAATCAAGTTTAAATAATCCCGGATCTGGTGAAACCCGAAGGCTTCGGATCTTTTGGGACTTTATTTCAGACTGTCAATGTACCTCGTTCTTATTAATACTAAGGTATGCTATAAGCAGACCTGTGTCAAGACAAAAGTGATACTTTTTATAAACAGGTTATTCACACAATGTCCGGGCTTATGAACATTCCGTTAGATTCTATAACCCTGATAAAAAGGTCTTTATGTAAAACTAGTCTTAGGTCGCCAACAATCTCCCATTTATATCTTATCCACATTTCCCGGAAAAATCATTGAAATGATCATACCCAATTATGCGCGCTAACAAAGATTAATTAATGTAGTAAAAATTTTTATCTCCGAAATCCCTTCTTGATACCTTATACTAAATACTCGATACTTCCTACTAGGAACAGTTTTTGCTTCTATTGGCGAAACAAACACATGGAAAAAATATACACAGCAGTTGTCACTGCAAAAGGAGGTCGCAATGGACACATAAAGTCCTTGACTCGTCCTTAATTAGGTTGACAGTTTTTATAAAGATAAATACATTTATTGT
>NZ_JBBJNI010000145.1:0-10572 GCF_037719425.1 Daejeonella sp.
ACAATAAATGTATTTATCTTTATAAAAACTGTCAACCTAATTAAGGACGAGTCAAACCTGAATGCCGAACTACCCATATTTGCAATCATGTTAATAAAAAACAAACACATGCTAATGAATAGAAAGGCTCCTGCCGGTCCGCCAAATGAATACGTTACTAAAAAAGTTATCGGCACCAGGATACAGCCATGAATCATTAATGACCCCACCCACCATGCTACGGCATTTGGTTTCTGGGAATCGACAAACGAAAGGTATTTCTCCCAGACGCCATTTGTCAGTGTCTGGCCGGCAGTTTGGTAGTTAAACGAAGCCGGATTTCTATGCGGGATGTTTTTATGTGTTGCCATGGTCTTTGTGTTTTGATACTCAAAGGTCCCTTTTTAGGCTCTCCTAAAAAATGACATCGGTCACCAAAATCTGTGATTTTTATTAACGCGAAGATACCTCTGTGGTCCTCTCCGGGTGCCATGTCCTCTCTGTAGTAAAAAAGAATTAAACACAGAGTACACGGAGATTTACACAGAGTACCACAGAGGCATAAAAAATTCTACCATACCTCTGTGGTACTCCGTGGTTCTCTGTGGTAACAAAAACATTATCGTCGAGCTAATAACACGGACACAAAGGTTTACGCGCAGATCCACCGGGGCATAAATGCATTCCATCATACCTCTAAGGTACTCCGTGGTCCTCTTTCCACTCTGTGGTAACAAAAAGATTAACACATAGTGCCCGGAGGTTTACACTAATTATAAAGGGTAAGGGCCGTTAACCAAACGTTTTATCCCATCTTTCAAACGTATCACATTGAAGTTAATTAGTAACCCAACACTATAATTGCCGAGTTTCAGATAGTTAATTGTTTGTGCTAAGTGGATGTCAGCGAGTGACGCAACACTTTTAACTTCGATTACCAAGACGCCTTCAACCAGTAAATCCACCCTGTAACCGCAGTCCACATTTGCGCCTTCAAATATCAGAGGAATAGGTTTTTCTCTCTCGATATACAACCCTGATTTTTGAAGTTTGTACCACAGGCATTCCTTATAAGGCCTTTCCAACAGGCCCGGCCCCAAAGCTGTATGAACTTCAATTGCAGCACCTATAACAATTCCGGAAACATCATTTTTCGACAAGCCCATATTACCTTCTAGTCTGGTACAATAAAAATATTTAAAAGTTATTGCCAGATTTCCGGACGTGCAATATTTCCTAGCTAACGGGGATAGCAACGTCGAGGTAACACGGAGACCACGGAGTTATACACAGAGATCCACAGAGATTTAAAACATTCAATCATTTCTCTGTGTCACTCCGTGGCTCTCTGTGGTCACAAAAAGAATTTACATCGAGCCAAATAACACGGAGGCCACAGAGTCTTACACGGAGTCAAAAGAGATATAAAATCATTCAATCATTCTCGGTTTTCCTCCGTGATCCTCTGTGCTCTCTGTGGTCACAAAAAAAAATTCAGGCAGTTAATGTTCCTTTTGCAAACCTCTTGTGAAAAGCAATATCCAGCGCCTCCCTGTGATCGGGGTGAGCAATAGACATGAGCGCGGCTGCCCGTTGTTTAAGGTTTTTGCCGAAGAGGTCCACCATACCATATTCTGTTACCACCCAATGTACATGCCCCCGGGTGGTAACCACTCCCGCTCCTTCTTTTAAAAACGGTGTTATCCGGCTGATGCCTTTGTTAGTTTGTGAAGGTATTGCAATGATCGGTTTACCGCCTTCTGATAGGGCCGCACCATGAATAAAGTCCATCTGCCCTCCAATTCCTGAAAATTGATAAGTGCCAATAGAATCGGCGCACACCTGGCCGGTTAAGTCGATCTCGATGGCACTGTTAATGGCCGTTACCCTGGGGTTCTGACGGATAATACTGGTGTCATTGACATAGCTTATATCCATTACCCTAACTGAAGGATTGTCATGAACAAAATCATATAGCTTTCGCGAACCCGCTAAAAATGCTGTTACAGAACGGCCCACATTAAGCCGTTTCTGACTATTATTTATCACACCACTCTAAATAAGGTCGATAACACCGTCTGAAAACATCTCCGTATGCAGGCCAAGGTTCTTATGCGAGTTAAGGTTGTGTAGCACCTGGTCGGGTATGCTGCCTATACCCAGCTGCAGCGTGGCTCCATCTTCAATCAGCGAGGCAACATTATAGCCTATTTTTTTAACCGCATCGCTTACTTTGCTGGAATAGTCTACCTCGGGCAATGCCGACTCATGCCATACCATTCCTGAGATCCGGCTTACGTGAAGGAAGCCATCTCCATGCGTACGCGGCATCAATGGATTCACCTGTGCGATAATAACACGTGCAGTATCAACAGCAGCTCTGGCTATGTCGACGGAGGTGCCCAGCGAACAATATCCATGAACATCAGGTGGCGAAACTTGTATTAAAGCCACATCGATAGGCAGTATCTGCTTACGAAAGAGCTGGGGAATCTGGCTTAAGAATATGGGAACGTAATCACCATCATCGCAATTGGCAACCGCCCGGGTTGCCTCAGATACGAACAACGAATTAAAGAAGAATGAAGCCCGGTGTTCCGGACGGTCGAAATTGACATTCCCAAGGGTGGTAATACTTACAAGCTCCACATTCTTAAGTTCCCGATGTCGTGCCTGCAGTGCTTCAATAAGGCAAACCGGAGTGGCTGCACAGCCATGTATGAAAACGCGTTTGCCAGACTGCACCAGCTTTACTGCTTCTTCGGCAGCTATATAATTGAGGTTATTCATTTCAGTAAAAGTTTAGGATAATGATTGTTACGGGTTGCTGAAAGCAAACACTAGCCCCGCAATAACAGCTTGCACCATTCCATAAAAGAACCAGCAGAGTATGGTCACTATCGTAACATCAAGTGAGCTGAACGTGATCCACATCACAGGTAAAAGAGCAACCAGCGCGTATACAGCGCCGAATTCCAGTCCGCGAAAGATGAATGAACCATGAAAAAGTCCTTTAACCCGCTGCCAGAACCAGGATAAGGCGATACTGATAACAAAAGCATGTAAATAGAAAAGCAAATCCCTGCTGCCATCTGAATTGAATAGCGGATTATTGTATTCTATAAATAATTGAGGGAAAAACCGGATGCCAAGGAATAGCCCTCCGTAGCTGACGATAAACAGGATGCAGCCTGCAATTAAACCTGAACTCAGTACCCTTTTCATATATCTATCAATAAAAGATTAAATCAATTCCTGCAGGACCAGATTAAACTCGGCGACCAGCTTGTCGCTTGTTTGGATCATGCCTCCAATTTTCCTTGGCGGTATAATGTTAAAATCAGAGAAGTTGATCTCCCTCATACCTTTTAAAAACAAAGCATTTTTACCAGCTGGCATCACCATGTAGGCGACAGTGAAATTTCTGGTAACACCTGCCAGCTCAATACTAACGAGTCCATTTACCGGGTAAGGCCGTGTGCTGCTTTCAGGATACCGGTTGAGGCTGATAAACCGGATCTTCATCCGGGGGTACTCTTTTGACTTTAATGTTTTTCGGAGATCAGCCGTCATCACTGAATTGTGGCAGTTAAATTCACGTATATCAAGTTTCATGCTTCCGGTCATTCTCACTGATTCACCTTCACCGCCGCGAGAGAATGTTAGCGTATCCGGGCTGAAATTACTGGAGATCACACAGCTGAACTTGTTGACAGTGGTGCTCCCCTCCACTTTCAAGGTGCATCCTTTAGTGATCAGCCACCTGCTTGGATACAGTTTGGAATCCGTCATATTGAAACCCAGCAAAAGCAAAAAAGGAAAGAGAAGAAGTTTGAGGTAGCACATACGGAAATTTTAAACATGAAAAAACAGGCTGAACTTGTCAGCCTGTTTATGTGAGTCAATCAAAATCCTACAACAGCCTGAACCATGTATCCTTTAAACTCACCCCCGTTCCGGTAGTCGGTAGCGGGAAGATCTTTGTATTTCTGATTAACATACTCTGCCTTGAGCAATACATTTTTTGTAAGGAACCAGCCCGCCCCGAAAGCAATTCTGTCTACTTTCATATCGTTGTTATAAACGATTGCCGGGTTTCCACCCGCTCCTGCGACATTGGCTAGTCTGGCGGATACTGCGTTATATCTAACTCCCATAAACATCTTTTCATCTTTACCAAATCTGTATATCGCATCCACTGCAACCTGACTTGCTTTTCTTTCAGTAGTTTCAGCTTTGGTCCGGCCGTTAGCAACTTCATAGGTGGCGAAGAGCTCCATGCCGCTCGCTTTTAAAAATCCATTCAGTTGAATTGCTTCGATCTTCTTGCTGAAACCTGGATTTAAACGCCCTGAAGAAAAGTTAGCAGCGTAAGTACCGCCTGCCTTTTCCATGGGCATAAAGTAATTTGATCCTGTACGGTCTCCTCCATAAAGGGTAAGCCCTCCTGAACTGCTGTTTGTATAATACGAAGTACTGAACCTTACGCGCGCCATATCTGTAAGTTGTCTATCAAACCCGGCTTTCAGGTATACTGACGGAGATTTGTTTGTGTTGTCATCCTGAGGAGTTTCTATCAGCTCATCAATGTTCCCTTTGATCATTCCATTTGAAACGCCAACCAGCCCGAAAAAGCCATTCTTACGTAACAGGATCTCACCGCCAATCTCGGTTGCAAATGCATCCATGATATAGTTTTCTACAAAAGGATTGTATATGGTCTGGCCCCCGTCTGATCTGCGGAAATGCTGATCGCCGTAGTTGATCTCCATGTGTCCTACCTTGATAGTAGCGATTTTCATGATATCCTCCCATACTTGTCCTTTGAAAGGGAGCTTGTCAAATTGAATATAACCGCCCTTAACCCAGGTCTCGTTGTGGTGACGTGATGAAAGATAGCTGGTCAGGTTTAAGAGGATGCCATCAGCAAGCTGAGTATCCATGTAAAGGTTTGCATTTGCAGTATTGAACCCCGGGGAGATTTTATACAGCCCGCCCGAAACATTCTTGTGTTTTAAACCCTGGAACGACTGGGTAAACCCCGCCCCGAATTTGACCTTTAATTTGTCGAATGCCGCTTCAGATTCTTTTGGTGATTCAAAAACATTTATCCCACTTTGATCATAAGGGCGAACATTGGCAACCTTTGTAACCTCAACAGAATCGCGGGTCTGTGCATTTGCCATTCCGGTGCTTAAACCCAGCACTATTAGGGCTGATGTTTTAAGTAAATTAATTTTCATGATATTCGATATTAATTTTGTGCAATTGAATTTTGTCTTTTAAGTTTTAGAAGGATCTCGATGTTAACCTCATTCCCGGTTTTGAGCGCACCCATCATAAAGCTTGGTGCCTTGATCTTGTGATCACTCATTTTAATTTGTTTCGCTCCTTTGAATGTGATCGTTTCATCTGAATTCATCGCGTAAGTGCTCATGATTATAATTTCGTTTGTCACACCTGCGATAGTAAGATCTCCGGTCACTTTGATTTTTTGCTGGGGCATAACTGTCGCTCCTTTGAGCCTGAAGGTGATCCTATTAAATTCTGAAGCTTTCAAAGCTTTATAAGCTCTGGTATCCAAAAGGTCATCTTTGCTTTTTAAATTGGTAACGGGCAGCGAGAACGAAAGAGAGCTAATGTCCTGAAGCTCGCCGTCTCTAACCTTCAGACTGCCTTCGCTGGTGAATGTGGTGGCCAGCATATTCCAGGCGTGAAGGTTTGAAGTACCGGTGACTTTGATCTGCGACCCGGCGGTTGATTTATAGGAGGTCTGACTATACCCTTTATTAGCACATAAAGAAAGGCCAAATACGGTAAATACGATAGATAGCATCGCATATCTCTGTATGCTGAATGTGCTGATAGTTAAGTTTTTCATGTCCTTTGAATGATTGATTATGATCCAAAGGTATCTCCGCGCCAGCGGGTAAAGAATGATGCGAAGGCGGGAATAAAGTGATTGTAAACATTAAAAAAATGCAACAAGGAAACAGGAATCACTTTATTAAAGGAACACTGTTTTGATTCAGAATTCCGTTTTGAGCAAGAAAGCTTTGTGCATAAACCGGGGATGATTGGCCGGAATTATAGAAATAGAAAAGAGGCATCAAGTTCGCTGAGGGCAAGGCGTTTGACGGGTAGCATGCCGGCACTGATTATATCAATAATCCGGCAGGCGTGATCGAATATTAATTGCCAGCGTAAAACTTGTCAGCGGGTTCGCCGGCACCGTAAAATACCCTGCTTTTATATAACCGGAAATCTTCGGCATTGGCATGGAGATCAATTTCTATTTTACTATACCACAACACCAGCTTGTAATCGATGGCCGGGTCAGGTATTTTTATCAGTGAACCCAGCAAATTCATAAAGTCAATGATCTGAGTTTTAAGCCTGGATTTCTCATCCTCGATCTTCGTCGCCCATGTAAGCATCTCTGAGGCATCATCTATTTGTTTCTGCTGAGTATGCAGGGTGCTGTCAATCTCATAAAGCCTTTTCACAAAGATCATATCGTCGTGTTGAAATTCAAGCTCCGAAATCCATTCTTTACTTTTCAAATATAATTCCTGAAGCTCGGTACACAGTTCACTTTTTTCTATCGAAGTTGTCATGATGTTGGATTTTCTTCAAATCTCCATCATAAGTGCCGGAAAAATAATGACGATATGCAGCATTTAAAATGATCCGCGTCATGTTAACAAGAACCCTGGACCCGTAGAATTCACTTTAGGTATCAATTTCGCCCGGACAGAAAGGTGGCTAAAATAGATTAATCATCATCATCCTTTTTCTGTTCCAGCTTTAAAAAAGCGCTCCTTCTTGGAGCAGGCATAACCGAGTCCTCCCCTTTAACCGATTTCCACACCACCTCGTTCAGGTCAAGATCAGGTGCCCCATCCTCTTTCGCGAAATTCCAGTACTTAGACCGTTCAGCGCTGTTGTTCATTACCAGATTTTTTTGATCCAGGTCTACATTGGCAGGTTTGAATTTGTAGGGCCGGAAGTCAGGGCTTGATGTAAAGCATTCGGACAAAGGAACAGCTGCCGCATCATACTGGCTCATCGGGGGCAGACCTAAGATCAGCTCCATAGTTCTCAGCATGCCGGATGTGGAATACATTGAGCTATTCACCGAATTGCGTTTGGTATAAGGGCTAATTACAAACGCGGGCGAACGATGTGCATCCACATGGTCGGGGCCGTTCTGTGCGTCATCTTCAAGAACAAAAATTGCGGACTCATTCCAGATACTGCTTTTTGAGATATGTTCTACTAATTGGCCTAGGGCAAGGTCATTATCGGCGACGGCACTCGTCGGGTTGATCTTGCCAATGCGTTGCCCGCTGGTATGGTCATTGCCAAGACGGATAGTATTGAACTGAGCTACTGCATTTTTGTTAAGCAGCGAATCGAAATCAGATTTAAAAGCAGCAACCCGGTCAATATCCTTTATATCCAAGTTGTAGGGAGGGTAATTTGTTGCTATGTGGCCCACAAGTGATGCTAAAGTTGCACCGCTGCGGGTTGTGAATTCGCCATAACTTCGGTAAGTAATTCCTGCCCGCTTACAGTAATCCCAAATAAATCCATCACGCGGGTAAGCGATTTTACGACTGCCTTCATAATCATACGTGCCGCCTCTTCCGCCATAACTGGTCGGCCAGGTTTTCTCCGTATAATCATTCGCATAGGCGGCCATACTCCAGTTATGCCCATCAGCACTTACCTCTGCATCAACATAAAAATTATCCAAAAGAACAAATTCTCTGGCTAAAGCATGGTGGTTGGGCGTCACATTTTCAGGAAAAATACAAAGTTCCGGGTCTCCGTTCCCTTCTTTCATATCTCCAAAGATCTGATCGTAGGTACGGTTCTCCTTGATCACATAAAAAACATATTTAATAGGCGACTTCGCACCCTGAATATTTGGCACAGGGTTATTAGCCGAACCTCTTGAAACCGTCTCCAGCTGCTTATTATATGGAGTATTGGAATAAACCTGTTTAGAAAATGTCTTCATCTTTGAATCATCCGGCTGGTCAATGATCGAAAGCGTTCCTTTAAAAAGCCCTCCTATATATTGAATCTCCTTTTGCTCGGTCACACCAGTATGTAAGCCACTATTATCCGTCTGCTTTATCGGTTGAGGGCCGTTAGGGTTTGCCATTGAACTGAAACCCTTCCCGTTTGAAACAAATATTTTCTTCCCAGCTACCCGCACATTTGTAGGATACCATCCGGTTGGAATAAAACCCTTTGAGCTGCTTTTGCCTGGTGTAGAAACATCAAAAACCGCCAGGCAATTATTGTCGGCATTGGCTACATAAAGTGTTTTTTCATCGGCAGACAGTGCAAGTCCATTCGTTGTAGAACCCGTCAGCCTGGTTGGGTAGAGGGCTGTAGAAATGATCTCAATTACTTTTCCTGCCTTGCTGTCAATCACCGAAACCGAATTGTCATTTGCATTGGCAACAAAAAGAAATTTGCCGCTTTTGTTCTGAATAATTTCATTCGGATGGCTTTCGGTCGCTATCTCAGAAATTACCAGATTCGTTCTAGTGTCATAAACCGCTAGCTTATCTAATCCCCACAATGAAATATAGAGTTTACTTTTGTCGGGCGACAAAAGGCAATCATAAGCCTCGGCCCCCAGCTCTACCTTCAACAATCGCTTTTTCGTGGCGAGATCAAAAACATAGAGTGAATTATTTTCCTTTGTTACAGTATATAATCGTTTTCGTGCATCATCGACCTCTATACCTGTCGGACCTATTTTTTCAGCTGGCCATGCCTTTCCTAAAACAAGTGTATCAGCAGCACCCAGCTTTTTGTCAACAATCGGATATATCAGTATGATATTATCATTAGCACCTGAAGCATACAATTTTTTCTCGTCAGCACTGAATTTCAGGCCATACCAGGCCTTACCGATCGCTTTTTCATCCAGCAATTTTTCTCCCTGCGGATCAATTAACTGAATACTCTGCTTGCTCTGTCCATTATTGGTAACAGCCATCAATCGTTGAGACGAAGATATCTGGATGTTAAGCGGAAGGTCACCCAATTGAAGGGAGCGTCCAGCGGGGCTTAATGACCAGCCATTTGGCAAAAGGACACTTGCGGTGATATCCTTCCCGGCACCTGGTTGGGAAACCGCAGGTAATGACAGGATTAACAAAAATAGTATTATAAAATTAGCCGGATAACAGGCTGGCTTTTTTCTGAAATGCTTCATGTGTTCAAAGTCTTTAGGGAGATTAAGTTAGTAATATTAAACTCAAACTTCGATTGTGATTTGTTATTTGAAAATTCACTCCCACATAGTTATGTTTTGCAAACACTACTATCCTTTCCTGGCTGCTAAATTTACATGGGAGCAAAGTGCATATTGTGGCACTTTAGTTGTGGTAATTTTGTTACGCAAACATACTGAGATTTGCTGGCTGCATGGTGAGCTACATTTTGAGTTATCAGAATTTCAAAAGACTGCACAATTATGAAAAAAGTTCTTGTCGAGAAAGTCGCCTCCATGATACCTAATTAATTATACCCGAAACGCCGTAAACCACTGACACATACATGAAAAAAGTACTGATCGTCGACGATAATGAAGAAATTTGCCACGTAATCGTCATTGTTCTGCGGGAAGAAGGCTACGATGCCCAATCCTATAATACCGGCAACAATCTAATTCCTACTGTGCTTACTATCAATCCCGACTTGATTCTTATGGATATCATGGTAGGTAAACATGACGGTCGTAAACTCTGTGATGAGCTGAAAACTAATGCGGAGACGGCGCACATCCCAATAATCCTGATATCGGCAGCACATGATCTGCATACGCAGCCGAACATGGCGGACGGTTTTGTTTCGAAGCCATTCGACATGGATTACCTGTTACGCAGGGTGGCCAGAACAATTAACTAGGTGAGGTGGCACTAACATCGTTACTATAATGGTAAACCGGCCCTGCGGTTCATTTCACGTTCCATTATGACAGGGGACGCGATGGAAGTCTTGCTACTTGATACTTATTCAACTTAAACCTCGCTGTGCCGGCAATTTAAAAGAAAACGTCGAACCAACTCCATAATGACTGTCAACTGTTATGACGCTGCCATGTCTTTCCATTATATCCTGGGAAATATATAGTCCGATTCCCAGGCCTGCAATAAACGACGCCAGCTCCTCGACCCTATAAAACCGTGAGAATATCTGCGGTTGATCCTCGGCGTTAATGCCGATACCAAAATCTTGAATGGAAACTAACACGCTGCCCTCGTGATCATGAACTGAAACAATGACACGGTCGCCATCGGGAGAGTATTTTATAGCATTTGACACAAGGTTGATCATAACCTGTTCAATACGCTGTTTGTCGGCATACACTATTATTTCGCTGGCACTACAATTTTTTATGATCTTATGGTTGAGGTTACCATAATGCATCACGTCAATTACGTCATTCAGGAGCTCGACAATATTAAATTCCTGAAAGGACATCGATAGCTGGCCGGATTCGATCTTCGATACGTCCAGCAAGTCAGACACAAGTGCTGTGAGTTTATATACCTGCAATAATGC
>NZ_JBBJNI010000015.1:0-10088 GCF_037719425.1 Daejeonella sp.
CACCGTTTACGAAATCGCCGAACTGAGCTTCCCAAACAACCAAAGCCATCGGGTTTGCCAAAGCGTATCCATATTCGAATCCAAGAACACCATATTCAGACAAATGAGAGTTGTATATTTCAAATTTCGCTGTTCCCTTATCTAACTGCGCCAAAGGAACGTACTCTTCTTCCGAATCCTCAAGAGTCAAAACAGCATGCCTGTGTGAGAACGTACCGCGCTCTACATCCTGGCCGCTTACCCGTACCCGGAATCCATCCTGAAGAAGGGAGGCATAGGCCATAAGCTCACCCATCGCCCAGTCAAAAACTTTCGTTTCTGACATCTTAAAACGGTCCTGGAATAGCTTTTCAATCTTTTTAAAGAATTTCTTATCGGAAGGAAGGGTTGAAATATTTTTTGCAGTGGACAAAAAGCTTTTCGCCGACACTTTGGTATCTGATGCAGCTCCCTCCCAGTCTGTTGCCAGTCGCAGTCCTTTCCAGGATCCGGCAAGAACGGAATTCATGGCAGAATAGGTTTGATCCTCTTTCGCCTCATTCAAACGCTCCTGCAATAAAGCCCGGAAATTCTTCTCCATTTCTTTCGCAAGATTAGCATCAACGCTGCCCTGCTCAAGTAGCTTTTTGTTATAGATCTCTCTTGGATTAGGATGCTTTTCAATAGCCTTGTACAATAGTGGCTGAGTGAACTTAGGCTCATCTGCCTCGTTATGCCCAAACCGGCGATAACATAAAATATCGATGAATACATCATTATGATATTTCTGACGATATTCTACAGCCATGTTAATAGCATAGACAAGGGCTTCTACATCATCTCCATTGACATGGAAAACGGGTGATAAAGTCACTTTTGCGAGATCCGTACAGTATGTAGACGAACGCGCATCTTTGAAATTTGTAGTAAAACCCACCTGGTTATTGATCACCAGGTGAATGCTTCCACCAGTACGGTAACCTTCGAGTTTTGCCATCTGCAAAACTTCATAAGTTATACCCTGTCCTGCTAAAGAAGCGTCGCCATGTATGAGTATCGGAGCGATGCGTTTGTAATCGCCTCCATATTTAAAATCAATCTTCGACCTGACCATACCCTCAACCAGCGGATCAACCGCCTCAAGGTGTGATGGATTGGGACATAAGCTCAAATGCACTTTCTTGCCGCCAACAGTTTCAACATCTGTGGAGTAACCCAGATGATACTTAACATCTCCACCGAATGGTGTATTTACATCGAATCCCTTTCCTTCAAATTCAGAGAAGATATTCTTGTAAGTTTTATACATGATATTGGCCAGAACGTTCAAACGCCCCCTGTGTGCCATACCAATTACAAATTCTTCGATCCCTAACTCTGCCCCTTTTTCAATCACTGAGTCCAGTGCCGGGATTACCGATTCAGCTCCTTCAAGCGAGAAACGCTTTTGACCCAGGAACTTTGTTCCAAGGAAGTTTTCAAAAACAACTGCTTCATTTAATTTACCCAGGATCCTCTTTTTGGTTTCGATATTAAAGTTGGGAGTATTACGCTCTCTCTCCATCCGCTCTTCGAACCACTTTAGCTTCTCAGGGTTACGAAGGTATTTATATTCGACCCCAATTGATTGACAATAGGTTTCTTCAATAAGAGCAATGATATCCTTTAATTTTGCAGGGCCGAGGCCTACTTCAACACCAGAGTTAAATACTGTTTCCAGATCAGAGTCCTGAAGGCCAAAAGTCTCCAGTTCCTTCCCAGGATAATATGATCTTCTCTCGCGAACAGGATTCGTTTTGGTAAACAAATGTCCCCGCTGGCGATAGCCATTGATCATATTTAAAACATTAATCTCTTTGAAAAAATGATCAGGAGTTTCAGCACTTACTACTCCTGCCTCAGAACCGCGTCCAAAATCGAAGCCCTCGAAGAATTTCTGCCAGCCAAAATCAATTGAATCGGGGTCTTGTTTATATGATTGGTAGAGAGAATCGATGTAGGCAGAGTTCGCGTTACTGATGTATGATAGGTTATCCATTTAAAAACAAAATCTTTTGCGATACAAAAATAAGATTTTAAGCATAGAATTGGTAATAAGAACTCGGTATTTTGAAATTAGCGTGTAACAATGCGTGACCGTGCCTCTGAATGGGAAACGGTATTCAGTAATCGGTGAGCGGTGGAAAACGGATATAGTTACCGGGTAGTGGCTACTCATTATTTGGTAATCAGTAATCGGTAATCAGTAATCAGTGGAAAACGGAGATGGTAACCGTAGTGGTTAGTGATTATTGAGATCGATACGTTCGGTGGACACTGATTACTGGACACTGATTACTGAACACTGATTACTAATCACACCTCCGGCGCAAACGAAGGCCTGGCATGGTAAGCCTGGACAGCATATTCATTTACTTCTTCGTCAGACAAAGTCCAGGGCTGGTGGATCTTCGCTCCGGGAACTGCAGCGAGCTCAGGTACCCACATGCGTACGTAATCACCGTTAGGATCAAACTCCTTCGCTTGTTTTAAAACATTGAAGTGCTGGTATTCTTTTGGATCATTCCCTACACCTGCTATATAGGCCCAGTTCCCCCAATTGTTTGCGGGACAATAATCGATAAGCTTCTCTTCAAAATACGAAGCTCCCCACATCCAGTTCACCTTCAGGTTTCGAACAAGAAAACTAGCTACATTCTGCCGCCCGCGGTTACTCATAAAACCTGTGGTATTCAGCTCTCTTATATTTGCATCTATAAACGGCACGCCTGTCTTGCCTTCTCTCCATAACTCAAAGAGGTCCTGCTGATTTTGAGCCTCTTCCGGAGCAACACCTTTGAAGCCAATTTTCTGAAAGAACTTATTCCCATATTTCTTAAACATGAACCGGAAATAATCCCGCCAGAGCAATTGCAGATATAGAGTATAGGTAGAATCGGACGCACCACGTTCCTGTTCATATTTCTTAATTTCCCAATAAACCTCGCGCGGCGACAAGCAGCCAAAAGCTATCCAGGCTGAAAACTTGGAGGAATAATCGGCTCCTAATAAATTGTTCCTGCTTTGCTTATAATTCTTTACTGAATCGGTCTCCCAGAAGTAGTTGTGCATCCGCTTTAAAGCTTCCGTCTCACCTCCTTTGAATTTCATAACGGACCGATCGTCGGCACTGCTAATTTGTTCAAACCCAAGATCGGATAATGAAGGGAGCACTCCGGTTTCCATGTCTTGCGGAATGCTAAAGCTGCCTGGTGACTTAATGCATTTTCTCACGGAGCTATCGCGCTCTATCTTCTTCCGGAAAGAAGAAAAAACGTCAGGAATATTATTTATTGGAAATGGAAGGTCTTCTTTGTGATATAAGGTATGTCCTATAAAATGCTTGAGATTGATCTTCAACCTCCAGAGCTCATTCTCCACGTCAGCAGAGATCCTTGTCTCCTCTGAAGCTACCTCTCTATGGTGATAGACTTCATTGACGCCATATTTACTTACTAATTCCGGCAAAATATCCTCGGGTTTGCCGTAGCGGATGATCAGATCGGCGCCAAGCTTCTGCAACGACTGCTGAAGATCTCCGACGCATTCGATTAAGAACCTCGCCCGGATAGCCCCGGTCTTTTGTGTCTGAAAGGAAGTAGTCTCAAATTGCCGGGGGTCGAAACAATAAACGGGAACCACAGTCTCACCTTTGCGAACTGCTTCTGTTAATATCTCGTTATCGTGAATTCGTAAATCTTTTCTAAACCAAACTAAAATGGTTTTTCCGCTCATATTTTGTCAGCTATGCAAATAGCCATCGATAAGACTGTCGCTTTCGGCATCATGAAAATTTGTTCAAATTACGTCCTTAACATTGACATTTTCGATCATTTTCGTGTAAGAATTTAAAAACATCGTTTCAACAGCTACTTTTTCCAATTAGCATGCTTTGATTTTCTAAGAAAATTCATTATATTTAGTAAAGCTAATTGTGATGCTAGGAAACCAGCATGAGGTTACTGCTTTAAAAACACAAAATAAGCGCATGTAAGTCCTGCCTGCCCGCAGGCAGGTTAATTGCCGATAAAAACCAAACTGTAGTGTAATGAAAACCGTAAAACACATCGTCCAGAACAAATCAAATACAATTTATTCGGTAAGCCCTGACACATCCGTTCTTGATGCTCTTCAGGTGATGATGGACAATAACATTAGTGCATTGCTGGTCATGGAAGACCAGACTTTAAAGGGAATCTTTACTGAGCGAGATTACGCCCGTAAGATCATTCTCCAGGGTAAATCTTCCAAAGAAACTTTAATAGCTGAAGTTATGACAGCTGATTTGGAAACTATCGGTTTTAATTCGTCTGTTGATGACTGCATGAAAATTATGACGAACAGGCATATCAGACACCTGCCAATAGTCGAGGACGGTAAAGTGGGGGGTATGATCTCAATCGGCGATTTAGTTAAATTTGTGATCGAAGACCAGAAACAAACGATTGAGCAGCTACAGAGTTATATAAGCAGCTAACCAAATTTGCAAATGAGCAAATTTGGAAATGAGCAAATTGGAATGAGTAAATTTGAGAATGAGTAAATGAGCAAATGGCATGACGCTTAGGTGTTACGAATATTGGTACACTAGCCATTTACTAATTTGCTAATTAATCTAATCTGCTAATTTTCAACCTTTCCACCACCCGGTCGTTCTGCAGATGTTCCGAGATAATCTCGTCCACATCGCTCAATTCTACTTTTCCATAGAATACACCTTCCGGATACACCACTACTATCGGCCCGTGTTCACAAAGCTCGCAGCACCCTGTTCTTTGTGCCCTCATGTCAACGGTTAAGCCCTTATCTTTCATGATCTTCTTGAATTCTGCGGTAAGTGCCGAGCCGTGTTCCTCTCCACAACAAACCCTTGCCCCTGGCGGCCGTTGATTGGTACAAATGAAAATATGCTTCTTATAGATCATGTATTATACCTCATTTATGGTTAATTATTGGAGTATACACGGTATCAAAAATAATAATTGTACGGGCAAAAAGATGATTAAATATACTCACACCGGCGGCAAGCCGAGCTTACACGTCGTATTGCCAAAGCGAAGAAGTTGTCCTAAGTATTTATAACGGCACCAGAATTCGCTCTGAAAGTTGCAATTGGGGGAATGAGTTTGTTGGTGCTTGAAAGCACCAAAGCCTCCTCAGAAAAACTTATAAAATCAGGTTATAAGTTTAAATACCCTACCCTCAAGGGAGCGATTGATAATAGCTATAACTGAAAGCACTGAGCCTGAGATAGAAGCCCACAGCACCCCAAAAACTACGGCATGACTTCCGTTACTTTGACCGTGAAGAAAAGAGTAGAAAACGCGGGAATTCCATTACTACCTTCCAATCCGTAACCTAAAGAAGATGGCAAAACCATTCGTATTGTTCCTCCTTCTTTAATCAAAGGAACTGCCTCTTGCCAGCCCTTGACTACATCGCGTAACGCAAGAGTTGCCGCACTTCCGGTACCTGTTTTGTCGAAAACAACGCCGTTTAAAAGTTTGCCTTCGTATTCAGCCTTAACTGTCGAATCAGCCGTAATCGGACTGCCTGTACCCGGCGCATCAATTTTATAATATAAGCCGGAACTCGTTTTTGTGAAACCAGTTAACGCATTTGCGGTTAGGTATTTTTGGATAGTAAAATCCTCATAAGATGCAATCTTACTTTTATCGATAACAGTAACAGTAAGATCAAGAGACGCATTTCCTGGGATAGCTCCCGCGCCGTTACGTCCAAAAGCCGCCCGGGAAGGTATAATCATACGAATTGTGCCAGATTTCTTTTTTAGCACCTCTTTTATCCCTACTCGTACTGCTTCCGGACTAAAGTAACCCAGAAAATTGAAATAACGGTTTGATGAGCTGAAAGTATCTAACGCTGCATATTTACCATCAATAGATTTGAGGGTGAATATCAATGGTGTCTGGTCAGAGTATTCCACATCAGCACCAGAGCCAGGATTAACAACCTGGTAATAAATTCCGCTGTCCTGATATTGAACAACATTCAGCTTATTTGCCTGGATATAAGCTGTGACATTTTTGTCGTCAATGCTCGCAATAGATTCGTACTCCTTTTCACAAGCTGCAATTATGCTTATCAATAGAATTCCGGGTATTGCATATTTAAGAAATTGCTTCATTTTCTGTATTAATTTGTAACGTCTATCAGCTCTATATCGAAATCGAGAACCGCATTTGCAGGAATAGGACCCTGCCCTTCAGGGCCGTAGGCTAACGCAGAGGGTATAAGTAAACGAATTTTGCCACCCTTCTGAATTAACGGAATACCTACCTGCCAGCCTGCTATCACCTGACCTAGCTTAAAAGAAATTGGCTGACTGGTTGTTCCGTCGAACACTGTTCCATTTAGCAATCTACCTGTATACCTTGTACTCACTGTTGTATTAGTTGTATAAGCAATACTGCCGGTGCCAGTGCTAAGTATCTGGTAGTAAAGACCGCTTGCATGTTTTTGGGCTACAATTCCTTTATCACTTATAAGCTTAAGGATTGTAGAATCGTCGATATTCGCCTGCTCTTCCGCATCGATTTTCTTGCAAGAACCCAAAACCAACATCAACGGGAAGATCAGTAAAAGTAAATTTTTGATTTTCATTATATATAATCTCTTCTAGGCGGTTTATTCAGGCTGCAAATTTATCCTTTTAAAGTTTAAAAAGTAAGGATTAACATTATTTAACAAAAAAAGGCACATTCGAGCCAGTTGGCTCGAATGTGCCTTTTTTTGTTAGTTGAGAGTTGACAGTTGAAAGTGGAGAGTTAGCATAACGCCGTAACTTAGTTTATATCCAAACTATATATACGAGATTTTCGGCATTCACTGTCAACTCTCAACTGTCAACTCTCCACTTAATAACAGTATTTATTTGCGTCGATCAATTGTTTAGCAACTCGTTGCCTGGTTTCTTTGATGTTAAAAGGCTCGATTTTGGTAAATCTTCTGAGGCCCACAAGCATCATCCTTAGTTCATCGCCTTCGGCGAAAGAATATAAAGCCTCTTTACCCGCCAGTGCAACCTTATCGACAGCCTGATATAAATAAATACGCATCATATCCAGTTGTCCCTGGCAAGCGTTTGCTCCTCTCATTTTAACAAGCTTTTCAACCCTCAGAATAGTGGATTCAGCAACATAAATGTATCCAATGATATCTGAAATATTCATCAGGATCTCCTGTTCTTTAGAAAGGGTCATCATCAATTTTTGAACGGCAGCGCCTGCAATCATTAAACCTGCTTTCTTAAGGTTTGCAAGAATCTTCTTCTCTGCAGCAAATAAAGAATCATCTTCTTCACCGAAATCAGGAATTGACATTAATTCCCCGGCAACTGCCTGAGCGGGCGTCATTAGATCGAGCTCGCCTTTCATTGCGCGTTTCAAAAGCATGTCCAGGATCAGCATCCTGTTGATTTCGTTCGTGCCTTCGAAGATCCTGTTGATACGGCTGTCTCGATAAGCACGATCCATAGGAGCATCTGCCGAATAACCCATTCCTCCATAGATTTGTACGCCCTCATCTACAATATAATCCAGAACCTCTGAGCCCCACACTTTTAGGATCGCGCATTCCACAGCAAACATTTCTGTTGATTTTAGTTTTGCTTTAGATGGATCCATTCCTTCGGCTACAAGAGCTTCGTATGCATCATCGATATTTTGCCCAGCCCGATAAGCCGCACTTTCAATAGCGAAATTTCTTGTTGCCATTTCTGCCAGTTTATAACGAATGGCACCAAATTTCGAGATAGGAAGATTAAACTGTATCCGCTCATTTGAGTAATTGATAGCTTGATTTAATACCCTCCGGGATGAGCCAATAGACGCAACCCCCAATTTAATCCGGCCGATATTCAGAATATTCACCGCTATTTTGAACCCATTCTCCCGTTCCGATAGCAGGTTAGCAACTGGAACCGGACAATCATTGAAAAATACCTGACGGGTGGAAGAACCCTTTATGCCCATTTTATGTTCCTCTGGATTCATGGTTATACCTCCAAAATCCTTTTCCACAATAAACGCCGACAAATTTTTATCATCATCGATCTTGGCGAAAACAATAAAGATATCTGCAAATCCACCGTTAGTGATCCACATCTTCTGTCCGTTAATTATATAGTGAGTCCCTTCAGCATCCAGAACCGCTTTTGTCCGCCCGGAATTCGCATCGGAACCTGAATTTGGCTCCGTGAGACAATAAGATGCTTTCCATTCACCCGAAGCCAGCTTCGGAATATATTTATCCTTTTGTTCTTTGTTTCCGTAGTACAGGATTGGAAGGGTACCGATGCCTGTATGAGCTGAGAGTGCTACTGCAAACGAGCAGCCTGGTCCGATAGAGTCCGCTACCAGCATGGACGTATTAAAGTTCTTCCCGAAACCGCCGTACTCTTCCGGAATCGAAACCGCCAGTAAGCCTAACTCTCCTGCTTTATCCATCAAGCTGGTCATCAGCCCTTCTTCCTGCGTATCGATTCGGTCAAGGTTCGGATAAACTTCGCTTTCCAGGAAATCTTCGCAAGTTTTCCTGATCATCAGCTGTTCTTCATCGAATTCCTCGGGAATAAAGATGTCCTCGCACAAAGTTTCGCGGATGATAAATTCACCGCCGCGGATGGTAGCCTTTTTATTGTTAGTTTCCATTTAATAATTGCTTTTGGATCAAGGAACAAAGAGTAAAGAACAAAGACAGCTATGTTCAATTTGAAATTTATCTCCCGAAATTGGTCCGTGTATGTATCTCATTCAAGTGTTTTTAAAAATCTTAATAACATTTTTTGAAGTGTTATAATTTTTGTTGTTAGTGTGTCAAGGGCCTCAGTAGAGATAATCCCAACTTCATTTGATAAAGTCAATTGGGTTTCCAACTCAAATAATGATCCTATTGATATCTTGATGAAGTGCGCGAACTCCTTGTTAGAACTTCTCGAAGAACCTTCTGCAATATTTGAAGGAACTGACACACTGCATCTATTCATTTGTGATACCAACCCAAATTTCTCTTCTTTAGGAAAAGTGGAGGTTGTTAAGTATACTTCCTTTGCAAGAAGCATTGAATTTTTCCAAATAGTGAGTTTTCTAAAATTGTGCATCGAGAATATAATGAGTACATGAATTATTCTCATTATACAGTTCTGATCACTTAACTGTCGGATAAATCCGTTCGTGCTCCAAAATTATTTAGTTAACGGCCATAGTCCTTACTCTTTGTTCCTTGCTCCCTAAAATATTTCAAAAATCCCAGCTGCTCCCTGTCCCGTCCCAACACACATCGTTACCATACCAAACTTCTTTTCTCTCCTTTTCAACTCATTGAACAGCTGAACCGAGAGCTTCGCACCCGTACATCCCAGCGGATGTCCAAGGGCGATTGCACCACCATTAACATTTACCACTTTCGGGTTAAGGTCGAGTGTACGGAGGATGGCAAGAGATTGTGAAGCAAATGCTTCGTTAAGCTCTATTATATCAAGATCCTCCTTCTTCATTCCTGCCTTTTTGAGCGCTAAGGGAATAGCTTCAATGGGCCCTATTCCCATTATTCTCGGTGGTACACCCGCAACTCCGTAACTTACAAGGCGTGCGATGGGCTTGACGTTGAGTTTCTTAAGCATGCTCTCTGAAACAACCAATACAAAAGCGGCCCCATCGGACGTTTGGGAAGAATTTCCGGCAGTTACCGATCCCCCGGCAGCGAAAACTGGTTTAAGTTTGGCTAACTTATCTATTGCGGTATCGGCTCTGGGTCCTTCATCAGTATCTACAACATACTCCCTGGTTTTCTTTTTCAGGTTTTCATCCAGATAATTTTCTTTTACAGTGATGGGGAGAACGCCTTCTTTCAGATGTCCATTTTTAATAGCAGCGATAGCCTTTTGGTGGGATTTAAGGGAAAAATCATCCTGATCCTCCCTGCTGATATTATATTCTTTAGCTACAGCCTCCGCAGTAAGCCCCATTCCCCAATACCAATCAGGATGGTTTTTGGCTACATCGGCATTGGGCACCAGCTTCCATCCGCCGAAAGGCATACCCGACATA
>NZ_JBBJNI010000015.1:10098-44144 GCF_037719425.1 Daejeonella sp.
CGACATAATCTCAACCCCGCCTGCAACAATACAATCGGCCATTCCTGATCTAATCTTAGCTGATGCTATTGCGATGGTTTCCAGCCCCGAGGCACAATATCTGTTAACGGTAACACCCGGCACTTTATCTGTGTCAAGCCCCATCAATGATATCATACGGGCAATGTTCAGGCCTTGTTCTGCCTCAGGCGTAGCATTTCCCACTATCACATCATCGATTTCTTCTTTATCAAGGTTCGGTACTGCTGCAACCAGATTCTTTATTACTTCCGCTGCCAACTCGTCGGCTCGTGTAAAACGGAATACGCCCCGAGGTGCTTTCCCTACTGCTGTTCTATATGCGGCTATTATATATGCTTCTTTCATGTTATGAGTCGTTGAGATATGAGATGTGAGATATGAGATAATACCAAACGAACTCAGATCGTAGCATTTATTTAATTGAAGATTTCTTAATGAGCATCTTTTGGAGCCCGTAATTCATTTTCTGTAATTCATCGATTTGCAAAAGCAAAATTTTAAGATCTTCATCCGTAACTAATTCTAATTTGTTTGCGATCACTAGCTGGGTTTGAAGTTCGTAAGAAGAACCGTTTGCAATCCCCAAAAAATAATTAAACTCTTTCGGAGAAATTCTACCTGCTCCTTCCGGTATATTAGATGATATTGATACTGCAACCCTACGTGATTGAGAAGTTAATCCGAACTTCTCCTCCGAAGGAAAACGCGAAGTAGTTTTGTAAACTAACACCGCCAATTCAATAGCTTTCTTCCATATTTTAAGCTCGTTGAGGTTATTCATTCTGTCTTCTCATATCTCAAGTCTCATATCTCGTATCTCTCCTAATTTCTCAATGGCTTTCCTTTCGTTAAAATCGACTGGATGCGTTCCAGAGTTTTCTTCTCACCGCAAAGTGATAGAAACACTTCACGTTCGAGATCAAGTAAGTATTGCTCTGAGACAAGGGTTGGAGATGAGAGATCACCACCGCACAAAACGTAGCCTAACTTTTCGGATATCTTTTTATCGTGCTCTGAAATGAAATTTCCGGCGAACATCGAATTAGCTCCGGCGTAAACAATTCCCATTCCCTGCTTTCCTAGAACCCGGATGTCCTTTCTTTGAACAGGCTTGGTGTAACCCGCATCAGCAAGTTCTATGGCTTTCTCCTTTGCATCAGCAATAAGCCTGCTGCGGTTCATAGTTATACTGTATTTATCTTTTTGGAGATAACCAAGCTCGTAAGCCTCAACGCCTGATGTTGAAACCTTGGCCATACCGATAGTTAAAAAACGGTCTCTTAAAGCCATCTGTTCTATTTGTCCGTCTTTGAACTCGTCGGATATACGTAAGGCGAATTCTTTGGAACCCCCTCCGGCTGGGATTAATCCTACGCCAAATTCCACGAGGCCCATATATGTTTCTGCGTTTGTTTGAACATGGTCTGCGTGCAGACACAATTCACAGCCTCCACCCAGGGTCAAGTTATGAGCAGCAGCAACAACTGGTATTGACGAATACCGAACCCGCATCATAGCATTCTGAAACATGCGAATCGCAATATTGATTTCATCCCAATCCTGTTCAACAGCAGCCATGAAGATCATTCCAATGTTTGCTCCTGCAGAAAAATTAGCTCCGTCATTTCCGATAACAAGACCACGGTAGTCTCTTTCTGCGAGATCCAAAGCTTTATTGAGCCCCTGGATTACCTCACCACCGATGGTATTCATTTTGGTGTGGATCTCAAGATTCAGTATTCCATCGCCGAGATCAAGAATTGTAGTGCCGGAGTTTTTCCAGATGGTTTTGTTTTCGCGGATATTGTCAAGGATTATAAAATCATCGGTACCCGGAACAGCGATATATGACTTTGATGGAATATCATAATATTTCTTAGCTCCATTCTCGATTTTATAAAAGGACGTGTTTCCAGCTTCAAGCATTTCCTGAACCCATGGTGCAGCTTGATTGCCATGCTTTTTCATCCCTTTAAGAGCATCACTAATCCCTAACGAATCCCACACTTCAAATGGGCCCAGTTCCCATCCGAAACCGGCTCGCATAGCATCATCTATCCGATATAACTCGTCAGAAATTTCCGGGATCCGATCAGAGACATACTCGAACAAGCCAAAGAAAGAAGTCCGAAAAAAATCTCCGGCCTTATCCGTTCCCTGCGCGAAGACCTTCATTCTCTCACGAATATTTTCAACGGCTTTCGTAGCCTCCAGAGTCGGAGACTTTATTTTTTGCTGCGGCTTGTATTCGAAAGTCTTGAGGTCAAGAGCAAGAATCTCTGACTTGCCATCCACGTCTTTTACTTTTTTATAAAAGCCTTGTTGTGTTTTATCCCCCAGCCACTTGTTCTCCTGCATCTTTTTGACGTAAGCGGGTAACTCGAACAGATCATGGGCCTTGTCATCGGGCAGATTATTATGCAAGCCGCCCGCGACATTGATCATGGTATCTAAACCAACAACATCTGTTGTCCGGAAAGTGGCAGATTTAGGACGGCCAAGAGCGGGGCCTGTATATTTATCAACTTCTTCAACCGTGAGATCCATTTTCTCAACGAGATGTAACAAGGACATGATGGAGTAAACACCCACACGATTGGCAATGAAGGCTGGAGTATCTTTACAAAGAACAGTGGTCTTACCAAGGAACTTATCTCCATAGTGCATGTGGAAATCGATAACCTCTTGTCTTGTTTCAGGACCTGGAATAATTTCCAGCAAACGCAGGTAACGAGGCGGGTTAAAAAAGTGTGTTCCACAAAAATGAGCACGAAAATCATCCGACCTGCCTTCAGCCATTAAATGAATCGGAATGCCAGATGTATTTGAGCTAATAAGTGTTCCCGGGGTTCGGAATTTCTCAACTTCATCATAGATTTGCTTTTTAATATCCAGTCGTTCCACAACAACTTCAATGACCCAATCACAACCGGCAATATCTTTCATATTGTCCTGAAAGTTGCCGTTGGTAATATTACTGACAACTTTTTTGCTGAATATTGCTGAAGGATTCGATTTGAGAGTATTTTCCAGAGCCGAATTTACAATCTTGTTCCGCAAAACTTTGTTGTCAAGGGTCAAACCTTTTCCCTGTTCCTCCTCAGTAAGTTCGTTTGGCACCATGTCAAGCAGCAGTACCTCTGCCCCTATATTGGCAAAGTGACAAGCAATCCGGGATCCCATTATACCCGAGCCCAGTACCGCTACTTTCCTGATCATTCGTTTCATCTTAATTCAATTTCAAGTTTTACCAGCCGCCGTGTGGCGGCTAGTAATACTGAGGTTTATAATCAGAGGTTAGTTGATTTATTTTGTTAAGGCTTTTTATCAATTGAAGACGCTCTTTGTCGGAAATATGGGCGTTCAGATATTCGTTAAATTTCTTCACCACATCCTTCGCAATCTGTCGCTTTTCAATTCCAAAGGGAGTTAAAAATATTTTTACAGATCTTTTATCTGCCGGATCTGTTTCGCGATAGATCAATCCCAGCTCCTGCATATTATTTAGCATCCGCGAGAGGCTTGTAGATTTTACACCAGAAAGCGTGGCGATCTGTGAAACAGCTGTACCTTCTTCGTGTATATTTATAAGCATATAACCAAGAGCTTGAGTAATACCGTATTCCGCAGCAATCTGATTATATTTATTAGCAACTGTTTGCCAAACGATCTTTAAAAAATAATCTACAGTTTCTTCTGGTTTCATCAAACAAATACTATGCAAGCATAGCAAATTTATAAATAGAAATTTAATATGCAAGAATATTGGTGATTTTATTATTCCCGAATAGTGTTAGATCGTCGATAGTAACGATCCTGGTTTAACACCTTTTTGATTATCGATAAGTCCTACCTTTGCAGTGGTCAAAAAAAGAACTGGATTATGAAAAACAAAAAAACTTATATAATCCTCGCGATATTGGTGATGGTAGGTGTGATGATCTGGAATGTCGTAAATGAGCCTGGAATCAAAGACCTACAGGGTGATTTTAAGGAGGTCGCCTTTATACGGAATGAACAGAATACAGGGCCGGTGATACGTGTATATGCCGTTATAGTTCAGGGCGAGCCCTGGAAAGAAATGGAGCAGTACGGGAACTACATGCCGCATACGAAATATGGAACGACGAAAATATATTTTTTCCAGGCTGATAGGCCCTATCCTTCTACACTCGCATTAGGAGACAATAATATCCCAGAAGAGATGAAAGAAAACTGTCTTGCGATCTACGAAAAAGATGGAATGAGCCAGGTTAAGCTTCAAAGATATCCCTTTAGAAATTAGCAATCTGCACCGGTAAATCCGCGATATTGATAATTAACCCTATTTTAGTTTTACAAAATAAAGATTAAATGAAAGATAAAGGTTTGCGTTTCCTGATCTACCTGGTTCTGACGGCAGCCTGGCTTTATGTTATGCGCACAATGACGGCTCCCCTTGATCCGGGCCTGATTTTGGATTTTGAATTCATAGGAACGGCAAAAGAATCAATAAGCTTTCTGGCCGGCTTGAGAAATTCGGGTCAATTGGATCTGCTAACCCGAGGCATATTTCTGGATTTCATATTCCCATTTTTATATGGAGCAACATTCTTTTACGCCAGCGCATGGGTTTGTCAGAAATTGCCCAAAGGACATATTTTCAATAAATTCAGAGCCATCAGCATATTAACTATCGCCGCGGTTATATGTGATTTCCTTGAGAACTTGTCACTTCTCAAACTTGTTTATTATCCTCCGGAAGACTTCTATGCTTACTTAGCATACTTCTTCGCATCCGCCAAATTCGCTTTGCTTGGGCTTGTATTGGTGCATTTTATCCTAAGCGGCCTGATCGTAATTACTGATTCAAAAAAAACATCAGCAAAGACTTAGGCGGCTTCCCTCGTCAGACAAAAAAAAAGCCCTTTCCGTCCAGCTCCATTGAATCTTATAATCCTATAAATCCTAATCCAGACAAGCTCTTCGTAAGCATCCAGCATCCTATGAACCCATTAAATTTTAATCTACCAGCCTAATTTGGTATCGTCTCCTCTAGGATCCGCGCCACCTTCATAATAGCCCCATTTGGTCTTAAGGATTGCATCGACTCTACCTATCGCTCCTCGTTCCTTGAACTTGTAGCCTTTTTGGGTAAGCCTTACAACTGTCATACTATCTAAGCCTTTGCTTTCCATCACAACTTCATCCGGAAACCATTGGTGATGGAATCTCTTTGCTGTAACGGCTGACTGCATGCTTTTGTCAAAATCGACAACATTCAGGATAGTTTGAAAAACGGAAGTGATAATGGTGGACCCTCCTGGGGTTCCCACTACCATAAATAATTTACCGTCCTTTTCGAGGATAGTTGGTGTCATCGCGCTCAACATCCTCTTATTTGGTTGTATTGAATTAGCTTCACCACCAAGCAGACCATACATGTTGGGTGAGCCCGACTTAACAGAGAAGTCGTCCATCTCATTATTAAGAAGGAAACCAGCGCCTTTTACGAATACTTTAGATCCATAACTTCCATTGATAGTTGTTGTTATTGAGACCGCATTGCCAGCCCTGTCTACAATAGAAAAGTGCGTGGTTTCTTCACTTTCTTTAGGCACTTCGCCCGCTTTTATGTCGGTACTTAAAGTAGCTTTATTCCAGTTGAAGTTACTCATACGGAATTTGGAATAGATAGGCAGAATCAAGTATTTCTGCGGTACTATATAAAAATCAGGGTCTCCCAAATGTGATGCTCTGTCGGCATATACTCTTCGTTCTGCCTCTACCATTACCTGAACTGTCGAATCTGAGTTGTAGCCCCAGCGTTTCAGCGGAAATGGTTCAACCGAATTTAACAGCTGAAGCAAAGCAATTCCACCGCTTGATGGAGGCGGCACTGTTATTACTTTGTGATCTCTGTAAGTTCCAACAATTGGCTCACGCCAAACTGCATGATAATTTTTCAGGTCTTCTTTGCTTATCAATCCACCACCTGATTGCATTTCAGCTACGATATGATCTGCTACCACACCCCCATAAAATCCTTCACGCCCATTGTCGCGGATCAATTCAAGGGTATTGGCAAGGTCTTCCTGAACCCAGAGCTCCCCCGGGGTCCATTTATCTTTTATATAATAAGATTTTCCTGGATTGTATTTTTTAAAGCTGGCTTGCTGTCCTGCGAATTCTCCGGCCTGGTTCTCGGTTAACAGAAATCCCTGGCGAGCGAGATTTAATGCGGGCTGAACTACTTCAGCCCATGTTAGTTTACCATATTTAGCATGGGCCTGAACCATGCCGTCCACACTTCCGGGAACGCCGGCGGCCAAGTGGCCATACAGACTTTTGGCAGTTATTGGATTCCCCGCAGTATCGAGGTACATATCACGGAAAGCTTTTCCTGGCGCTTTTTCCCTAAAATCAAGAGCTGCTACATCACCATCTGCAGAACGATAAACCATAAAACCACCGCCGCCGATATTTCCTGCATTAGGATACACTACCGCAAGTGCAAATTGTACTGCCACGGCGGCATCAACGGCATTTCCACCCTTTTTAAGGATATCGAGGCCTACTTTCGAAGCAGACGGATGAGCTGAAACAACCATCCCGTTTTTATATTCTTCACTGTTATTCTTTCCGATTTGTCCACCGACACAAGACGACAGAAAAATAACAGCAAGAATGACCGCCTTTAGACTGCCAGCGAATTGAATTTTATTAGTTTGCATTTTTGTATAGTTTCTCAACCTGTGATTTATATTTTTCTAAAATAGCTTTTCTTCTAAGACTTAGCTTGGGAGTTAACTCACCCCCATCGATACTCCACTCAATCGGTAGTAACTCAATTTTTTTAACACGTTCCCACCCACCAAATTCCTGATTAAACTTCTCCATTTCAGACCATATCTTATCCATAACCCGTGGATCTTTTATCATTTCCTGATTCGTAGTATATGGGATTTCCTTTCGTTCGCACCACTTCTCCAGGGCTGCGAATGACGGTAGTACGAGAGCGGCCGGGAAGCGCTCGTTTTCTCCAATCACCATTACCTGCTCGATAAAAGTAGACTCTTTGAACTTATTCTCGAGTATCTGGGGCGCAATATATTTCCCACCGGCTGTTTTAAATATTTCCTTTTTCCTGTCGGTGATTCGAAGATATTGACCATCAACGATCTCACCAATATCCCCGGTATGAAAGAATCCGTCCTTATCAATCACCTCAGCACTCAGATCCGGACGATTATAATAACCTTTCATTACGTTCGGCCCTTTGCAGAGAATCTCACCATCTTCAGCAATTTTTACTTCGACATCCTTTATCGTTCTTCCCACCGTGGTAAATTTCGCCTCTCCCTTTCGAAGACCGTTTACATTAATAACCGGCGATGTTTCGGTCAGCCCATAGCCTTCCAATACCGGCATACCTGCCGCCCAGAAAACCCGGGCGAGCCTTGGCTGCAAAGCTGCCCCTCCCGACACAATTGCCATAATATTTCCGCCCAAGGCCTCTCTCCATTTACTAAAGACCAATTTATTGGCGATCTTTAACTGAAATTCGTACCATGGTCCGTTTTTTCCGTCCATTTCAAAATTAAGGCCCAGGTTTAAGGCCCAATAAAATAACTTGCGCTTTACGCCTGTGAGCTGAGATCCTTTTTCGACAATGCGGTCATAAACCTTTTCAAGAAGCCTTGGAACGGTGGTAAACCCGTGCGGTTTAACTTCTGAAATGTCAGCGGCGATGGTATCCATGCTTTGCGCATAGTAAACCGATATTCCCAGGTACAGATACATATATATTACCATGCGCTCAAATACATGCGATAACGGCAAAAAACTAATTGCTTTTGTAAACCCAGCTGGATATAACTTTGAGGATTCACGGACATTGGTTACCAGATTATTATGAGTAAGCATTACACCTTTAGGAGTTCCAGTCGTGCCGGAGGTATATATTAATGTTAAGAGGTCGTCTGGTTTAATTTCTTTACGATATGTTTCAAGGTCTATAGATGCATTCTCCTCTCCTAACCTCAACAAATCCTTCCAGTTCCGAATTCCCGGCACATCATCAAACGTATAAATTTCAAAATCAGCTCCGTCCCGTGTCTTAACTGTATTTAACTTGTCGTACAACAATTTATCAGAGACAAAAACGATTCGTATATCAGCGTCCTTTACAATAAACTTTATATCATTCTCTGCCAGCGTGGGGTACATTGGAACCTGTGTGGCTCCAATCTGCATTATTCCGAAATCACAAATATTCCATTCCGGCCGGTTTTGCGACATGATGGCAACTTTATCGCCTTTTTTGATACCCTTTGCGATGAGACCGTGGCTTACTGAGTCTACTTCATTTAAGAATTGGTCGGTTGAGTATTTGATCCATTCGCCATTTCTCTTTGTGGCCACAATATCTTCCTTATTGAATTTCTGTGAAGAAAGTTTCAAGAGATCAAAAACACGGGTTATTTCGGCCATAATTATAATAGTATACTTTTTAGCAATTTAACGAAAATAAGCTTGAGCTATAAGAAAATTTAAAGTGGCTTAGAAGGGTTCTTCGTGTTGCCTAACAGGGTGATCCTTCGTTCAAAAAGCATTTTGAACGAAGGATCACCTTACAAGACCCCTACCAGACCCCTACCATCGCTAAGGATGTTCCTGCCAATCTGAGCTTACTAGTGTAAACGGCAATCTAAAAAACAGATGACATACGTTAATTACTTAACCCGCGTTATACATTATTATCTCTAAAGAAAATTTAGATATAAATTCGATGTGCTGGCATTGTATTTGAACGTCTGTGCAAAAAACAACAAACATGAAAAAGCTACTATTACTCTGTTAACTGCTGGAAGCTGCTTTTTTGTTTTATTATAATTTTAGCCATCTTTTCCTGACACTCATCTGGCCGACCGACGCTCCTTCTATCGCGGAAATGCTATACTTAACTGCAGGGTTCTTTCCTAACAAAACTTCGATGACCTTGTCCTGACCATCCCTTACTACCGACACTTTTACCTTATCACCCACACGCCTGCCCGTGATGTGTTTTAGCATATCTTTATTCCCTGTCGTTGTTTTACTAATGATATAATCGTCAATAGATAAAATCTCATCGTTTACATTCAGACCATCGTTCCATGCCCCGCTTCCCCGGGCAACCTGGGTAATTATCATTCGCCCTTCCTTTAGCGCTGTGGTCACTCCTAAATAAGGCTCGGTTATCTCATTTGCATCGTTTTTTATTGAAAGGCCCGCATAATTAAAGTATTTGTTGTAATCGATGGTTTTGAGCCCTTTAACATAGTCATCGTAAATATTTTTAAATGAGTGTCCTGCAATTTTCTCAGCCATTGCCTTAAACTCGCTGTCAGTATATCCGCGTTGGCGTTTTACATAATATTCATCATACATTGCCTTCATTACATCATCCAGCCCGGCTTCCCCTTTTGTGGAATGAATAATTTCCAGATCCATTATTAACGCTATCATTGAACCCTTACTGTAATAGGAAATAGTCGAATTCGGAGAATTTTCATTTGGACGGTAGTGTTTTATCCACGCATCAAAACTAGCATCACTAACAGATTGGATCTTATTACCCGGTTGGTTTTCAAGCGTGCTTATCGAGCTAGCCAGATTTGCTATAAATCGTTCAGGGCTTTGAAGACCTGCACGTTGCGTGAACACGTCCTGATAATAGGCGGTGAATCCTTCGGCGATCCACAAATTAGTTGTATAATTTTCTTCATCATAGTTAAAAGGCCCCAGAGCAATGGGACGAAGTCGCTTTACATTCCATAAATGAAAATATTCATGAGATACCAGCCCCAAAAATCGTAACAAGCCGGCCTCAGTGTTATATGCATTCCGGGTTGCACCCAGAACCGTAGAATTTAAATGCTCCAGGCCGCCGCCGCCTAGATTGAAGTTATGAACTATAAAAACATAGCGCTTATTGGGGTTGACTCCAAACACTTTTGTCTGTTCGTGAACGATTTTCGCCATGTCGCGCTTCAGAACCTCCTTGTCGTAGTTCCCGCCTCCATACATTGCGACTTCATGGATAATACCTGCAGCCGTAAAGTCAAAAATATCCTGATTGCCAACTTCAATCGGAGAGTCATATAAAATATCGAAATCAGCAGCCGAGTAAGTGTTTTCTTTAGATGGCACCTTCTCGAGCCCCGTCGATATCTTACTCCAGCTTTTATATGGAATAATTGTTACAGTAGAGGGCAATTTAAGCTTTCCTGCCGGATACAAAAACAATCCTGCCGGGGATAAGAAAGCATGGGATTCATCAACGAAACTTGTGCGAACGGAAATCTCAAAACTATAAACACGATAATTCACTTTAATGGTCGAATTTTTCGATGTATTAATTTTCCAGGTATTTTTGTTGACCTTGTTAAAACTCAACGCGCCTCCCGATCCATGTACATGAAAGTCCTCCACATTTTTTGCGAACTCACGAATAAGATATGATCCGGGCGTCCAAACAGGCATTTTAAGCTCTACCTGGTCTTGTTTGAGGCCAGATATCTCCATTTCAATGTCAGCGTAATGGGCCATTGGCTCCAGAAAGGAAACTTTAAAAGTTATTTTCTCCTGAGCACTTAATGTGGTTGCAATGATGGTCATAAAGATCAAAAGGAATGTAGATTTCATAATAAGGATAAATTCCAAAGATAGGTTTCGTGATCAAGTTTTTTTGATTAGGGCTTATCTCTGGCTGTAAAATAGTTGCTACAACAAACTGATTTTGAACTATACAAATAGCTTTGTGTAGGATTATGGAAGAGCCTCTTGCCCAAGCGTTAACAACGGTGACCAAAAGATATCTGTATGGGATTTCTAAAAGCTTACTTCATCTATCTATAGACAGGTATCACTACGTTTTAGTTTTAATTGATGCGCATCAAGAAGCTTTATCGCAAAAAGGACTGTCTGAATTACTACATATTGACAAATCATATTTTGTAAGTATGCTCGATTATTTGGGTGAGAAAGGATATATCATTCGCGAGAAAAACCCAAATGACAGGAGAGAGCAGCGTATAAAACTTACATTAAAGGCCCGAAAGGACCTGCCTGTTATACGGCGAGCCATTGAAGAGTTGAACAACCTTTCACTCAGGAACATAAACGACGCGGACAAGATAATTTTCGCGCAGGTGCTCCGCAATATTCAGGATAATTTATTAGATATTGTACCGAAACCGATCAGTTGAAATACCGCAATGATTAAACATATGAAGACCAAATACATAGTATATGCCCTATTGATAATTCTATTCGGTGCTTTTGTTGCTTATAGGATTAAAGCTAATAGTCAACGGGGAGATGCTGGCGGACGAGGTGGAGCTGGTCCGGGCGGCCCCGGAGGGACAGGTGGCTCTCCTGTTCCTGTAAATGGAATTGTTATAACATCTAAGAGCTTTTCCAATTCCCTTTCAGTAACTGGTTCGTTAGAGGCTAATGAGCAGATTGAGATCCGATCAGAAGTATCGGGCATTATTAAAGGGATTTATTTCAAAGAAGGAAGCAGTGTTAGACGTGGACAGACACTTTTAAAAATCAATGATATCGAATTACAAGCGCAATTATCTCAGGCCCTAACGCGTGAAAAGTTGGCTTCCGAAACAGAATTGAGAGCCAGTATGCTTCTAAAAAAGGAAGCCATCAGCAAGGAAGAATACGACATTGCTCTTGCAGATAAAAGATCACTACAGGCAGCAACCCGCCTTATACGGGCTCAAATCTCACGAACTGTTGTTGTTGCTCCATTCAGCGGGCGTATTGGCTTGAGGACTGTCTCTGTGGGTGGGTACATTACGCCTTCTAGCGTCGTAGCCAGCCTCAGTAGCATCGACCCGGTAAAGATCATTTTTTCAGTTCCTGAAAAATATGCGCAACAAATACGGAACGGTTCACAAATACACTTTACGGCGGCGGGTAGTGCTAGTAGAAATACTGCAACGGTGTATGCAATAGATCCGGGAATTAATGTAAGCTCAAGAACTTTGCAAATTGCTGCGAGGGCTTCAAACCCATCCGGCTATTTACTTCCTGGCTCATTCACAAAAGTAGATTTACCCCTTGCGGAGATAAGAGATGCAATATTAATCCCTTCTGAAGCTATAGTGCCGGTAGAGCGCGGTAAAAAGGTATTTATAAGCAAGAATGGTAAAGCGACTGAGGTTCTTATTGAAACAAGTACCCGAACCGAAAAAGAAGTTTTAGTAACCTCTGGCTTAAGCATTGGTGACACGCTTTTAATAACCGGAATTATGGCTCTTAAACCTGAAAGTCCGGTAAAAGTGAAGATCCCTAAAAATTAAACTATGAGTTTATCATCTACCAGTATAAAAAGGCCGGTTCTGACAATTGTTATGAACCTCATGCTTGTGCTCTTTGGAATTATCGGCTTCACGTTTTTAGGCATACGGGAGTTCCCTTCAATTGATCCCCCGGTAATTTCTGTAAGAACCAGTTATTCTGGAGCGAACTCAGATGTAATTGAATCTCAGATCACCGAACCACTGGAAACGGCGCTCAACTCGATAGATGGTATACGTAATATTACATCATCCAGCAGCCAGGGCTCAAGCAATATAACAGTCGAATTTACTCTGGACAAAAATCTGGAGGAAGCAGCGAATGATATCCGGGACAAGGTGTCGCAAGCGGCCAGGAGCCTGCCGCAGGACATCGATGCACCTCCTGTAGTGTCTAAGCAGGACGCCGATTCTCAGCCTATAATGATTTTTACGCTGCAAAGCAACACCCGAAGTTCATTGTCGCTGAGTGATTATGCCGGTAACGTTATTGTACCAAGATTCCAGACTGTTCCAGGCGTGAGTAGCCTGAATATATACGGTGAAAAAAGGTACGCGATGCGCTTGTCAATTGATCCAAATAAATTATCTGCGTATGGCCTTACACCGCTAGACGTCAGGAACGCCCTTGTTAGAGAGAATGTAGAACTGCCATCCGGAAAATTGACAGGCGATAATACAGAACTTGGGATTAAGACGATTGGAAACCTTAATACTGTTGAAGGATTCAATAACCTGATTTTAAAAACCGACTCCAACCGGATCACACGTTTCAGTGATGTGGGTGAAGCGATGTTAGCTCCTGAAAACATGGAGAGTATTATGAGGGAATCTGGAACGCCAATGATTGGCCTGGCTATTAGCCCACAACCCGGCACCAATTATCTGGAAATTTCTAAACTTGTTAATGCACGTTATGAGCAGATTCTGAAAGAACTTCCAAAGGATATCCAGATGGAGCTTGTTATTGACAACACGGTTTTTATTAAACAATCGGTAATAGAAGTTTCTGAAACGATCCTCATTTCACTTATCCTGGTAATTTTAATTATTTACCTGTTCTTCAGGGATTGGAGCATTGCATTCAGGCCACTTATCGACATTCCCGTATCCCTTATTGCTACTTTCTTTATTATGTACATATTCGGATTTTCCGTTAACGTACTTACTCTTCTAGCCATCGTGCTTGCTACCGGACTGGTCGTCGATGATGGAATCGTAGTAACAGAGAATATTTATAAGAAGGTCGAGGAAGGTATGTCACCATTCGAAGCTGCAATAAAAGGTTCCAATGAAATTTTTTGGGCGGTAATCTCTATTTCCATAACCCTGGCAGCAGTTTTCCTTCCGGTGATCTTCCTGGAGGGCTTTGTAGGCAGGCTGTTTAGGGAATTTGGAATTGTGATCGGGGCCGCTGTTCTTATTTCAGCTTTCGTGTCGTTAACCCTGACCCCGATGCTTAACGCGTACCTAATGAAAGGCGGGGTACAAAAGAAGTCAAAGTTCTATAATCTTACTGAACCTTACTTTGTGAAAATGACTACCGGCTATTCTGACTCGCTGAAGGATTTCATGAAAAAGCGCTGGCTCAGTTTTCCAATAATTGCAGTATCTATAGGTATGATCGTACTCTTTTGGGTTCTTTTGCAAAAGGAAACAGCACCATATGATGATCGAAGCCTTGTTAGTGTACAGGCCAGTGCCCCGGAGGGTGCCACCTTTGAATACATGGACCGATTCATGCTTGAACTTGCCAAGGTGGTAAATGACTCCATCCCCGAAAAAAAGATCAATATTGTTTATACATCTCCAGGGTTTAGCGGTTCGGGCTCAGCCAACTCAGGATTTATGAGGCTTGCCCTAACAGACCCGGGTGACCGGAAACGCAGTCAGAAAGATATTGTGACCGCACTTAGTAAAATGACTAAAAAATACACTACAGGCCGTACACTTGTGACGGAACAGCCAACCATCGCTGTCAACAGAAGGGGCGGCTTACCAATACAATTTATTATTCAGGCTCCTAATTTTGCGAAATTACAAGAAAAAATACCTGAATTTATGAGCCAGGCCTCTCAGGATCCTACATTTTCCAGCACAGATGTTAACCTGAAATTTAATAAACCTGAGATAAATGTTTCTATTGATCGTGACAAAGCTCAAAGCCTTGGCGTTTCTGTTCTGGATGTAGCTCAATCACTCCAGCTGGCTCTCAGCGGCCAACGTTTTGGCTATTTCATTATGAATGGTAAACAATACCAGGTAATGGGACAATATGCAAAATCTGATCGCGACGATCCTATGGATCTTACTTCGACATTTGTAAGAAATAACAAGGGCGAGTTGGTCCAGCTTGATAACCTTGTAACGGTTGAGGAGCGAAGCAGTCCACCACAATTATATCACAATAACAGGTTCTTATCAGCTACAGTATCCGCGGGATTGGCTCCAGGAAAGAGCATTGGTGATGGAATAGCAGCGATGGAGGCGATCAGGGATAAGGTTTTGGATGACACCTTTTCGACCACACTGGGTGGTGAATCAAGAGACTTTCAGGAAAGTTCATCAAATACACTTTTCGCATTTGGATTAGCTTTGCTTCTGGTGTACCTAATCCTCGCAGCACAGTTTGAGAGCTTTATAGATCCGTTTATAATTATTATAACAGTTCCTATGGCTGTCGCCGGAGCATTTTTGTCACTTTGGCTATTTGGCCAAACCTGGAATATCTTCAGCCAGATTGGGACCATTATGCTCATCGGGCTGGTTACAAAAAACGGTATCCTGATCGTTGAATTCGCTAATCAGTTAAAGGAAAGAGGGATGCCGCTCAAAGAGGCCATCGTAGAAGCTTCTGTTGCCCGGCTAAGGCCTATTCTTATGACCAGTTTAGCGATTGCTCTGGGCGCCTTACCTATCGCCTTAGCTCTGGGTGCTGCAGCCAAAAGTAGGATGAGCATGGGGATAGTCATCATTGGCGGAACTTTATTCTCGCTGGTGCTTACGCTCTACGTGATTCCTGCAATTTACTCCATGTGGTCAAAGAAGCATAAAGCACTTCCCGTGATCCATGAAGAAAATGAAACGAAAAAAGAAACACTTGAGCTTGCGCACAACTAAACAGATTAATTAAGCAGACTCGCTATCCAATTTACCAATGAAGTGGAACACAATAATTTTATATCTATTTATAGGTCTACTTGCAAGTCATAGTGTTAGGGCCCAGGAAAGATTAACATTAGAGAGAGCTGTACAACTCGCTCTTGAGAATAATTACGACATCCGAATCAACCGTAACGACATTGAAATTGCTAAAACAAATGTGAGCAGGGCAAACGCCGGCATGTTCCCTATTGTGACAGGAAATTTCAGCACTAATAATACAAATTCAAACACTACCCAAACCCTATCCAGCGGTATAATACAAGAACGCAACGGCGCCAAAAATTCGAATTTATCGTATGGACCGGTATTTAACTGGCAGATCTTTGACGGTTTTGGGATGTTTGCACGATACGACCAGCTTAAGGAACTGCAACGGTTGGGTGAAACAAATTTCAGACTTATCGTACAAACTACTTTGGCTGATGTGGTAAATAACTACTACTATCTTGTACAACAACAACAGCAAATAAAGGCGTTGAATGGCGCGGTGGGTATTTCCAGGCTAAGGTTAAAGAATTCACAAAACCGATACCTGATCGGAAGGGCAGCAAAGCTAGAAGTGTTGGCCGCGTCTGTTGATCTAAATACAGATACAACAAATTTATTAAGGCAAATAGACCTTTACAGGGGTACTAAAATAAGGCTGAATGAATTAATGGCCAGAGATATTTCCACGGATTTTACTGTCTCAGATACCATTATTATCCAAAATAAAATTCTGCTTGCTGATTTACAAGCTTCTGCAACCCAGCAAAGCCCGGACCTGCAGGTCGCTTTGATAAACAAGCGCATTGCTGAATTTAATTTGAAACAGGTTAAAGCAGGCCGTTACCCTAATGTTTCCCTAAATTCCGGATACAATTTCAATAAATCAACGTCAGAACTTGGCTTTGCGCGGAGCTCTGTCGGGCGGGGATTTAACTATGGCATGAGCGCATCCATCAATATATTTAATGGCTTCCTTCAGAAACGAAATGAGAAGATTGCTTCGATTGAAATCGATAACGCACAGCTTGAATACGAAAAACTTAATCAGAATATTTCAGCTCAGCTAACTTCGATATATCAAACCTTTCAAACCAATCTGGAATTGGTACGTCTAGAGCAACAAAACCTTGAGGTTGCGCGGCAGAATCTGGAGATAACTATGGAGAAATTCAGGTTGGGAAGTGTAGCTCCGCTTGAATTCCGGGAAGCACAAAGAAATTATATCGACGCCAGCGCGCGTTTCACTAATGCACAATATCAGGCTAAACTTGCAGAAGTTTCCCTTCAACAGCTTTCCGGGACATTATCGCTTGAGTAATGTCTAAGAATACGATTATTTGCTAAAGTGCAAAGATTTAGTATTTTTGATTGGATGAATTCGTATCGATACAAAAATGTTCTTCTCATAGACGATAATCACATAGATAATCTGATCAATCGTAAGATACTCGATAACGCTAACTATGCGGAAACAATTACCGTCATAGATTCTCCTGAAGATGCATTCGAATTTGTACGGGATTCTTTAACTACGGGCAATGATATTCCTGAAGTTATATTCCTTGATTTAAGAATGCCGATAATGAATGGATTTGAATTTCTAAAATCCCTTCTTGAACTCCCGAATTTAAAACCAAACTTAATTAAGATCTTTGTCCTTTCTTCGTCTCTTGACCCAAAGGATATTAAACGAATAAACGAAAATCACCTTGTATCAAGGTTTATAGGCAAGCCCCTTACTAACCAGATACTTGAAGAAATATAAAACCTGCATGAGCTCACCGCTCATACAACGAAAAGATTGTAAGCTCATGCAAGCTTCATTGCCGTTGAAAAACGAACTAAATTAAAATGAAAACTTGTTATGTTATTAGTTGCTGACAGCGGCTCAACCAAAGCCGACTGGATATTAACACGTCCGGACAATCAAACCATCCATTTCAGGACAAAAGGAATAAACCCTTTTTTTTTATCAGAAAAAGACATCACTCAGGTTTTCCAAAATGCTGATGAAATTCAGGAATATGTTGACCAGGTTAAAGAAATCTACTTTTTTGGTGCTGGATGCTCAAGCCCGGATCGAAGGGAAATAATATCAAATGCACTTTCAAAAGTCTTTAAGAATGCCTTTGTAAGTGTTGATATCGATATAATTGCTTCAATATATGCAACCTGTGGATCTTCTGAAGGGATATGCTGCATTTTGGGAACCGGGTCAAACATTTCCTATTTTGATGGGACGAAGATACATGAGAGCAAACATGGACTTGGCTATATTTTGGGGGACGAAGGTTCAGGTACTTTTTTCGGCAGAAGGCTTTTAACTTCTTTTTTGTACAATACTATGCCGGATGAATTATCCGCATCGTTCAAGGAAAAGTTTAGCGTAGATAAGGAATCTGTAATTAAACGCATCTATCAGCAGCCAGCTCCAAACTCGTTTTTGGCTTCATTTGCTCCTTTTATGAGCGACCATATCGATCATCCGTTTATTACAGACCTATTGAAGATCGGTTTTGAGGAATTTGTTGAAACCAATATAAAATCATACCCTGATTATAAAAAGCAGGTCTGTCATTTTGTAGGGTCAATAGCATTTCATTTTAAAGAAATTTTAACAGACGTGTGCGAACAAAAAGGAGTGCGCGTTGGGAAGGTCTTAAAGCACCCCATAGAGGAGCTTTCCAATTTTATTCGCAACAATGAAGTAAAAAGCCTTTAGAATAAATTATCCGAAAATTATGTCAGGATTGTAGCTTATAGAATCCTGATATGCTTTACTCAGATCGTTCACTGAATTCACTTCAAAATCTACTCCCCATGGTGTCCATGAGATAAAACGAAGCTTATCTCCTGCCATTTTCTTTCCGCCCTTAATACCTTTAGAAATTTCTTCGTAAATGCCGAAGCTGCCTAAGCTGTAGTAGTTAATTTTGGTTGATCTGCCATTGATTACGTGGGATTTAATTAACTTAAATCCCATGTCTTTCATCCAGTTTTTAATAGCAGTGATTTTAGTTCGTGCCATAGTGAATTGATTGTCGTGAACCTTCCAATCCTCGAAAACCAAGCCAAAAAATCCGGTTGTTCACCCATTATTTCAAATACCGCCACTACAGCAGCAAAATCGATATTTATTTTTTCATTTTTCAAGAACCCTGTGAGTCAACAACTTACCGATGTCAGAAAATAAATACATCAGAACTAATAATACTACAGTTCCATTTTTGCACCGTTTATGATTAAAGTCAATTAGTCACATTTATCTTTCTGATATTTGACTCAAATTGTCGTCATGGAAGTCGCTGGATATCTTGCATCGTTATTTATTGGTATTTCGCTGGGATTGATTGGAGGCGGAGGATCAGTTTTAACGGTTCCGATATTGGTTTACTTCTTTCGAGTTGAACCGGTTCTGGCGACTGCCTATTCTCTTTTCATTGTCGGCTCCACCAGTGCAGTTGGAGCCCTGCAAAAATGGGCAAAACAGGAAATAAACTTTAAAGTAGCAATTACATTTGGCCTACCATCTCTGATTACAGTTTATTGGATCCGAAAGTTTCTTATACCCTCAATACCAGACGTTGTTTATCAGCACAACGATTTTATAATCCAGAAGGGCCTTTTAACACTTGTATTATTCGCTATCTTAATGATTGCTGCCGCGATAGGCATTCTCAAACCGCAGGAGATTAGCCGGCCAGTGTTACCGCAAACCCAGGGCCTTGTGCTGCTGGGAGTAGTAGTAGGTGTGGTATCCGGTTTGCTTGGGGCGGGCGGAGGATTTATAATTATTCCCGCGCTTATTTTTTATGCATCCCTTGATATTAAAACTGCCGTCGGGTCGTCTTTACTAATCATTGCGCTGAACTCCCTGGTGGGATTTGCAGGTGATATATTTCATCATCCCATCGACTGGATTAGACTCCTATCGATTACAGCGCTGGGCATTTCCGGAACTTTCCTCGGCAATTGGCTCTCGGGGAGATTACCAGCATCAAGAATAAAAAAAATCTTTGGGTGGTTTCTTCTTCTTACCGGTTTGTTCATCCTGGGAAAAGAGCTTCTCTTTTAACATAAAATCTCCTTTAACATCCCAAAGAGAAAGATTCTTCTTATTTTTGGGATGGATTCTTAAATTAAATTCTGTTAAGGAAATTCATCTGCAGATAACTATTTACTTTTAACTCCGTTTACTTGTGCAAGGCTCATTTCAAATTAAATATCCATGAATAAAATACATTCCCTTAGGCGAGGTCATTATTTACTTTTGACTTCCGTGTTTATTGCCTTTAGCTTTTCTTTTAATGCTGAAGCACAAATACCCCAGAGTGTACCTGCATCTCTTGATAAACCGAATCTATGGGAAGCAAAAGACCTGATTCAACCCGCAGAGCTTGCTTCTATTTTAGCTAATAAAAAAAACAAGATGCCTGCAATTTTCAATATTGGTGTGGTTGAGGATATTGAAGGTGCCAAAAGGCTTGGAGCGGCAAGTAAGAAAGACAACCTGGAAAACCTGAAAGACCATCTAAGCAAACTTCCAAAGATGGGTATGGTAGTAATATATTGCGGTTGTTGTCCTTTTGAAAAATGTCCAAATATTCGCCCTGCTTTCGCGCTGATGAAAGACATGGGATTTGTAAACGGAAGGCTCCTTAACATCCCAGTAAATTTAAAACAAAACTGGATTAGCAAGGGCTATCCAATGCTATCGCAACGCCAGATATAAACAATTAAAGGTAACGTGGAAAATTTGTGGTAATTATTTTACCACATTTGTGGAAATTTTTCCTCGAAGTGAGGTCAGTCGTAATAAAATCCTTGTCCCGAGCTCATTTAGGGCGTTTTTATTCTAGCATCACACTTGTCTATCTTCGGGTAATAAATCGGGAATAGTTGGTTTAGGTTTCAAAAAATAGTATTTTTAAGGGGACTAAATTTATTACCTGTTTAATTACGTGAGCAAATTTCCCCAGGTGAATAGTCATTAAAAATTAACTTTTTCATTTGATATAAGGATCTCCATTTTTTCGAATTCTATGAAAAGACAAATTCTGGTTGTTGATGATGAATTAAGTATCCTAAAACTGCTCAATTTTATACTGTCTAAGGATTACGATCTCGTAATAAAACAGAATGGTGCTGACGCCATATCCTGGCTTGAAGATGGAAACGATCCCGACTTGATCATTTCAGATTTGGAAATGCCCTTTATAGACGGGGGATCATTTATCCGTAATTTAAAAATCAGTGGCTTTTACTGTGATACGCCTGTTATTTTGCTATCAGGTGCAGACAATCTGGAAACAATTGTCGAACAGATGCCATACAGAGCTGACTGCTTTTTTAAGAAACCTTTCAATCCGGCAGAACTCAAGTTATCAATCAGTGCCGCGCTTAACCAATATGATCTCGCAAACAATTAAGCCTGCCGTTCAACGGATTGATCATCTCCAGCGGAGTCTGGTGTATATGGGCACCAATAAGAGCTCTCATATCATCAACGACTTTCCTGATTTCTTTTATATTCACAAGTATAGGTACTTAAACGACTTACATGAATATATAAGCAATCAGTCGATCCTGACTTTACCTGACGTCATTTTAATAGAAACTGATTCGAAGGGTGAATGCTTTACGTTTATTGAGAAATTAAAGAAAAACCCTCTCTGGAAGGACCTGATTATTGTCCTCCTTGCAACTAACAGAAATAAAGCTTGGAAGCTGAAAGCACTTCAGCTAAAGGTTCATGACTATTATATTCTACCCTTCCCCATTGAGCATTTAATAGAAAGGGTTAATTTTCTCATCAAGTTTAAACTGGTAAAGCCTCAGATATCTATACTTAAGGATGCGGATATCATCTACAAATTCCCGATCGGCAAAAAACTTTTTGATATAGCTGTTTCCTGTTTAGTTATTCTTCTCGTTTCTCCCATTCTAATCTTAACAGCTCTTATTATTAAGCTAGACTCAAAAGGGCCTGTTATTTATAAAAGTAAGCGTGTTGGGACGGGATACAATATCTTCAATTTTTACAAATTTCGTTCGATGTATGTCGATGCAGACAAGAAATTGGACGATCTTTCAGAGCGAAATAAATATGTTTCTTCAACAGGGAAAACTGAACGCAAAGCAGTGTTTGTAAAATTAGGTAGCGACCCGAGGACTACCAGGATTGGCAAATTTATCAGAAAAACAAGCATAGATGAGCTCCCACAACTGTTCAATGTCTTAAGGGGTGAGATGTCACTCGTAGGTAACAGGCCATTACCTCTATACGAGGCAGAAATGCTTACATCTAATGATTGGTCCATGCGTTTTATGGGCCCTGCGGGGGTTACAGGCTTGTGGCAAATAAAAAGTAGAGGAGCGAAAGACGTATCAGAACGCGAGCGAAAGAAGTTTGATAATTTCTATGCTTTAAAGCATTCATTTTGGTTTGACGTGCAGATTTTATTTCAAACGTTACCTGTTATCTTACATAAAGAAGAATGAGCAAAAACTTTACTTTATTATTAATTCTGGTCGTTCTATACCCATTTAATTTTTCTCATGCTCAGGAAACGATCACAGACTATTCCACTGTTTACCTCGAAAAACTAATTGCAACAGCAAAAGAAAATTATCCGCGGATAAATGCCTACAAAGCACGGATAGAAATAGCCAAAAGTAATATATCGAAAGAGCAGCTTTCATGGCTTGATGCATTTTCGTTCACCTATGTATACAAGCCTGATAACACCTTAAACATTCTGAATCCTACATTTTTTAACGGATATCAGGCCGCGGTTACTTTGAATCTTAGCTCTGTACTGCAAAAGCCAGCAAATGTTAAGCAAGCCAAACAAGAGCATAAAATAGCTTTGTATGATCAGCAGGAATATAACTTAACGATTGAAAGCCAAGTAAAACAACGATATTTTGCATATCTGCAGCAATTCAATGCTTTAAAGCTGCAATCAAAACTCGTATCAGATATCCAAAATATAAGCCGTGACATCAGATCCAAATACGAAAAGGGGGAGATCAGCTTTGACTCATATAGCCTGGGCCAAAATTTATTATCTACCGCTATTCAAAATAAGATTGCGATAGAATCGAACTTTCTGTCTGCAAAAGCTCTGCTTGAAGAACTTCTGAATAAAAAACTTGAAGAGGTTCTGTAGTTATGGACGAACTGAAAAAATTTATCCTTCTTGTCTGGAAATACCGTCTGATTATCGTTATCGTTCCTTTGATAACCATAATGGTAACTTTTTTCATTGTTCGCAATTTACCCGACGTATACTGGTCTGAAGCACAAATTGCTACCGGGATCGTAGACGAAACTCAGCAAATGTCTTTTACGGATGATGCGATGTTACAGGATTCCAGGATTAATCAGAAGTTTATAAATATGATTGAGGTCATGCGTTCAAAAAGCATGCTCATCTTAGTTTCCTATAAACTAATGTTACATGATCTCACAGCGAAACCCTTTAAAGAAAAAAGTCCACTCTTAAAAGAGCTGAATGACGATGCAATCAAACATGCGATAGAAGTATTCCGTGAAAAATATCAAAAGAAGGAAAGCCTAAACCTGCGGGATCCAGATCAAAAAGGACTATACTCCGTACTTCAATCAATGGAATACGATGACGAGTCGTTAAAGTCCTCACTTTCTGTTTACCGGCTGGGTGCGACTGACTTTATTAATTTAGATTATACATCTGAAAGTGCCGACCTGTCCGCATTTGTGGTAAATACGTTGAGTGATGAATTTACAAACTATTACACCACACTGGTCAAGGCCAACCAACGTTCTTCAGTTAAATTCCTTGAGAACCTTTTAAATCAAAAATCAGATACACTGCAGAATAGGATCGCAAACTTAAGATCTTATAAGATCCGAAATAGAATACTAAACCTAAATGAGCAATCGTCTCAGATCATGACCCAATCGGCTGATTACGAATTTCGTATTCAGCAAGCGGAAAAAGATATAATTTCTTATCGGGGCGCGATATCGAACATTGATAAAAGGTTTGATCCCCAGGACCGCCGCTATTTTGAATCCACGTTAACCGACATAAATCAGAACATCTTATCTACGCGTGCAGAAATACATTCATTATACGATAAATATGTTCAAAACGACTTCGACGAGACCTACAAAAAATCGATTGATTCGCTGCAGAGAGTAATTACTTCTCAAATTAACAGTCAGTCTGATAAATACATCTATAATCCTTTAAATACCAAACAAGACTTAGTACAGCAAAAATTAAATCTACAGTTACAGTTGGATCTGGCAGCCTACGGCCTCAACTCGCTTAAGAGGCATCTCAACTTTATAGGCAGGAAATTCGACAATTTGGTTCCGCATGAAGCAGTGATCCAGTCTTTTGATCGGAATATTGAGACGGTAAGTAAAGAGTATCAGGATCTTCTTACACAGTACAACCAAATTAAAATGGAGTCGGAGTTTCCAATTAAACTCCGACAAGTTCTTGTTGCAATGCCTGGCTTACCTCAGCCATCGAAAAAAATGCTGCTGGTATTGTTAAGCGGAATTATAAGCGGCGCCTTTTGTCTCCTCGTGTTCTTCGTTATGTTCTACCTGGACGATCGGATAAGACGCCCTATGGAACTGGCTGCTGCTACCAAGATCCCTGTTCTTGGCTATCTGAACCTTGTAGGCAAGAGGACGCTGGATCTTAAAGGCATCTGGAAAAATCTCCACGGAACCGCGGAGATGAAAGAGTTTAAAAAACAATTACGTTCTACAAGATTTGAGGTTAATAAAGAGCTTGCGATTTCCGGCAACAGGGGCAGCATCCTTAACATAACAAGTATTGGTGAAGGGGAAGGCAAAACCTTAATAGCCGCCTGCATTGCATATACCTACGTAATGGTCAGTAAAAAGGTACTGTTAATCGATGGCAATTTTGATCACGCATCAGTAACCGAAAATTCGAATACTAAACTATTTATAGAAGATTATCTTAAAACCGGCGAAATTCCAGGCTCTGATTTTCTCGCAGGAATAATGGTAATGGGAAACCGTGGCGGTGACAAATCTCTATTTGAATTAGCAGATGAAAAAGTCATAAAAGACAGACTTGAGCAGTTAAGATCTATTTTTGATGTGATTATTGTGGAGACCCCCCCTCTCGAATCCTTGAATAAAGCGAAAGAATGGATCCTTTTCTCAGACAAGACCTTAAGTGTTTTTCAGGCAGATCAATCGATAACCGCAGCAAAAAAACAACATATACATTACCTGCAAACCATCAATGGAAAATTCATTGGCTGGGTGTTAAACAAAGTGAAGCCCGAAGGAAAAGTAACAGAGCAAATCGAGTTAGCAACTGTTGTTGAATAAATGTTAGAGATCGCATTTAACTACGCCTGGATTCTAATTCAGTTGGCCATTGGCTATAACCTCGTATTGCCGTTACTGCTCTTTCTTCTTTACTTTTTTCTCAAGAGGACTTCCATCATAGAAATGCGCCATTATGCAGGCGATTACGCCGTCATTGTAACTGCGTTTGAACATATTGACTTATTGCCTGAAACGGTTGAGTCAATCCTTAACCTTAATTATCCAAACTATCTCGTATACGTCGTTGCCGATAAATGTGATGTATCCAACCTTCACTTCGATGATCCGCGCGTTATTCTTTTAAAACCCGAAACGATACTTGCAAGCAACACCAGGTCTCATTTATATGCATTTAAAAATTTTAAGCGTGAGCATAATAGAGTCAGTATCATAGATAGTGATAATATCGTCCATACTGAGTTTCTTAACGAGCTTGAAAAATGGTTTGCCAAAGGATTTAAGGCGGTTCAGGGTTATAGGCGAGCAAAAAATTTGAATACAACATACGCATGTCTTGATGCTGCGAGAGATATTTATTACCACTTTTATGACGGCAAGGTGCTCTTCGCTTTGGGATCATCTGCTACTCTGGCCGGGTCGGGCATGGCATTCACCACTGACATATATAAATCCTTTCTGGAAAATCACGATATCAAAGGGGCCGGATTTGATAAAGTTTTGCAATTTGATATCGTCAGAAAGAATCAGCGAATTGCGTTTGCCGAATGTGCAATTGTATATGATGAAAAGATAGCTGAGACTGACCAGTTAGTCAATCAACGCTCGCGGTGGATTAATACATGGTTTCGATATTTCAGATTCGGCTTTGCGCTTATCTCATCCGGTATAAAATCGTTTAGCTGGAATCAGTTACTGTTCGGAATTATACTCCTGCGGCCACCGTTGTTTATTTTCTTAATCCTCTCCCTTCTTTTCCTTATAGTTAATTTAGTGATAAGTGTAACGGCGGCGATTGTCTGGGCCGTGGCGATCTTCTGCTTTCTAATAGGTTTCGCATTTGCCTTAGCGAATTCAGTCGTAGACCGAAAAATTTATCGATCACTATTAGGCATACCCCAGTTTGTTTTTTATCAGGTGTTATCTCTATTTAAAATTGCAACTCTTAGTAAAAGGTCGGTTAGCACGCGGCATTCTCATACTTCAGTTCAACACGATGAAAAACCTTATTAGTAAAAAATGCCAAATTGGAGTTATTTAAGTGAAGCATCATGAGAATAGAAGATCTTAAGACCAGGAAAAGCAAAGCTGAACGGCTGCAGGATACTACCAGGCTGGTTGCAATTATTGCAGCTTTCATAAGTGTTTTCGTTTTCTTCATAAAAATCGTATTCCTGTAATAATTAAGAACTGCAATCATATCCGGTTTGAAAAACATTCAAGTAATTACGTTAATCATTGTTTTGCTGGCGGTTTCCATTGCCTCTGCCTACCTGATATATCAGGGTGGCATTAAAACGAGCGCCCTGATCATTATCGGTACTATAGGAGCACCCATGGTCTATGGGATAATTGCATACCCCAGGTTTGGAATCATGGTTATGCTGATTGCAGCTTATCTTATCATGTGGGTTATACGGATGGATCTCACAACGTTTCCCATGGGAACACTTATGGATGGGCTACTTGCTCTATTAATTCTGGGATTGTTTATAAAACAAAAAAACAACCCGGACTGGACGATATTGAAAGGGCCAATTAGTATCCTGATTATCATTTGGATTGGCTATAACTTCTTGGAGATAATTAATCCCAGCAGCACTTCACGGATGGCATGGGTATATACTATCCGAAGTGTGGCAATAGTGATGCTAACTTATTTCATATTCAGTTACCATATACGCACACGGAAGTTTTTAAAGCTGATCATCAAGGTTTGGCTTGGACTAAGTATGTTCGCTGCAATATATGGCTTCAAACAGCAAAATTTCGGCTTTTTTGGTTTTGAGGAAAGATTCCTTTATTCTGACCCTTTGATTATGAACCTGTTATTTATTGGCGGTGTTTGGCGAAAATTCTCAATCTTTTCGGACCCTGTTGCATTCTCATATAACATGGTTGTAAGTTCATTACTCTGTGTTGGGCTTATGTTCGGGCCAATTTCCAAAGGAAAGAAATGGCTATTGGGTTTTATGACAGTCTTTTTTCTACTGAATATGATATACTCCGGCACCAGAGGCGCTTATGTTCTTTTTCCTGCAGCTATAATATTACTGTCAATATTGGTTTTCAATAAAAAAATATTAATGCTTACAGCGCTGGGGGGAGTTATCATCGTTTTCTTAATAAGCATTCCCACCAGCAACCCCGCCTTGTATCGCTTCCAATCAGCCTTCAAACCCTCCGAAGATGCTTCATTCAATGTGCGGGCTAACAACCAGAAGATGATCCAGCCTTATATCCAAAGTCATCCGATGGGTGGCGGTCTTGGGTCGACAGGAGTTTGGGGGGCGAAGTTTTCTCCGGGTTCGTTTCTTGCTTCATTCCCGCCCGACAGCGGGTATGTTAGGGTTGCAGTTGAACTTGGTTGGATAGGGCTACTCATCTTTTGCTCCCTAATGTTCGTCATTCTCAAAACCGGGATAACTAATTATTACAAAATTAAAGACCCAGAGCTAAAGAGCTATTGTTTGGCTATGACACTTATTGTGTTTGCATTGAACATAGGGAATTACCCGCAGGAGGCCTTTGTCCAGTTTCCCACTAACGTCTATTTTTATCTGGTTGTGGCGTTGATCAATGTCACTCTTCGTATAGACAGTGAAGTAACCACAGATTTACAATGAGTAATCGCCGCATCCAGAATCGGGATATCGTGATAGTCGGCCTCCAGCCATGGGATGGTGATTTAGGCAGCAATTGTAAGAATCTGGCCATTGAATTCTCCCAATCCAACCGAGTCCTGTATGTAAATTCACCACTCGACAGAAAAACCTATTTAACCAATTACTCTGATCCTAAAGTTCAAAAGCGAATAAACGTGATCAAGGGTAAGAAAAACGGTTTAACCGAAGTCGCTGATAACATTTGGGAGCTTAACCCTGAAAGGATGATAGAGTCTATTAACTGGATTAGGTTTTCCTGGTTGTTCGACATGTTAAACTGGAGGAACAATAGAATCTTTTCTGGTACTATAAAAAGAGCTATTGAGAGCTTACAATTCCGAAATATTATACTGTTCAATGATAATGACATATTCAGAAGCTTTTATTTGAAAGAGTACCTGAATCCTGCCCTGAGTGTCTATTACTCGAGAGATTTCCTTGTTGGTGTCGATTACTGGGAACGGCACGGAAAAAGGCTGGAACCACAACTAATCGCTAAGAGTGATCTTTGTGTAGCTAATTCATCATTCCTAGCCAATTATTGCAAGCAATATAATGAGCGATCATTTTATGTAGGGCAGGGATGTGATCTCGCCATATTCAAACCACAGTCTTCTAATACAATGCCCGCAGATCTCCTACATTTAAAAGGACCTGTCATTGGCTATGTTGGGGCCCTGCAAAGTATCCGGATAGATATTGAGGTAATTGAGTATTTAGCATTGAATAAACCAGATTGGTCAATTGTACTTGTCGGTCCGGAGGATGATATATTTAAGAACTCCCCTCTCCACACTCTTAAAAATGTTCTTTTTACGGGAGCGAAGGAGATGGAACAATTACCTCAGTATATAAATACATTTTCAGTTTGCTTGAATCCTCAATTAATTAATCCGATTACAGTAGGTAATTACCCACGAAAGATCGACGAATACCTTGCACTGGGGAAACCTGTAGTTGCTACCAAAACAGAGGCGATGCAGATCTTCCAGAATTACACCTATCTTGCAAGTAATAAGGAAGAGTATGTAGAGTTGATAGAGCAGGCGCTTAGGGAAGACTCTGAAGAACTCAGCACAAGTCGCCGGCAATTTGCTTCCACTCATACCTGGGAAAATAGTGCAGAAGAGATTTATAAGGCGATGTTAAAGACCGACAAGAACGATGACGCTAATTTCTAAAATTAAATCTGATCCCAAATTAAAGAAGATTGGATTGTGGATGTTAATACCATCAAATGAATACCGGCCCCGTTGGTGGGTAAAAGCCTTTTTAAATCCTTTCAAACATAGTCGCGGTAAGGGAGCAATAGTTCGCCATCAGACTAAAACAGATCTTTTTCCTTTTAGAAATTTCGTACTCGGTGACCGATCAGTGATAGAAACCTTTTCAACCCTAAACAATGCTGTAGGGGATATCATAATAGGGGATGATTCATTCATCGGTGTTGGGAATGTTATTATCGGCCCCGTTAGCATTGGTTCTAATACGATGCTGGCACAAAACGTTGTCCTGTCGGGGATGAACCATGGATATGAAGACGTGAAAGTTCCGCCTATTAAACAGAAAATATCGACAAAACAAATAACAGTGGGCGACAATGTGTGGATTGGTGCAAATGTCACAGTTACAGCGGGTGTTGAAATAGGAAATCACTCGATAATAGGAGCTGGAAGCGTCGTGACCAAAAACATACCCGACTACTCTGTTGCTGTAGGGAATCCGGCAAAGGTTATTAAAAAATACAATTTTGAGCTGGAAAAGTGGGAAAAGGCAAACAATGCCGTTTAGTAGATGATCATTACACTCAATCCGAATAATGTTTAATAACTTTTTTGCTCTTCCCGGCTGGGTTACCGAGCACCTATATTCATATAGAGGATATACGGAACTCAGTGTCCTTGAGCTTGAAGACCTTAAACACAGGCTATCATTTTATAGCTCCAAATATCCAGAGGTTTCTGTTGTAATTCCAGCATGGAATGAGGAGAATAATCTATTCCGAACTCTCTCTTCGCTCGCTTCCAATAAGGTGTCATATCCTGTAGAGTTCATCGTAGTTAACAATAATTCAACAGATAAAACGCAGGAAATACTTGATAAGCTTGGTGTAAAAAGCTTTGTCCAGCCTCTACAAGGCATTACATTCGCCAGACAACTCGGCCTGGAAAAAGCAAAAGGTACTTTTCACTTATGCGCAGATTCTGACACCTTATATCCACCTGACTGGATCGAACTTATGGTTAAACCGATGCGAGAAAACAAACATATAGTCGGCGTTTACGGCCGATATTCATTTCTTCCGCAGGATGTTCGTCAGCTGCCAGCTTTGTTTTTTTACGAAAAAATCACTGGCTTATTAATTCGCATAAGAAAAATGAACCGTGAGTTTGTCAATGTACTGGGGTTCAATATGGGCTTTATTACAAAAACCGGAAGAGAGAACGGAGGATTCGAGGTAAACCTTATCAGAAAATTCGATAATTCTCCCGGGAAAGATTTTATCGAGGAATCAGAAGATGGCACTATGGCACTCAACCTATTGAAAGTCGGCCGGTTAAAACTAGTCACAAACTCCAGAGCGAGAGTGTTTACTTCATCCAGGCGATTAGTGTCGGGGGGTGGATTAGTGCGATCATTCATGGACAGGTCAAATCTTCACAGCAAGAGGATGCTGGAATACATTTTCGGAAAAAAATAGAACAAGTTTTTTTGCGTTTGCCAACATAACTGCATACTCATGCAATTGACCTGTAGAGCGATGTAAGCTTTGGTTTTATAACTTTTGGATTAAATCGTTCCTCATAGCAACGGCGGGCATTGGCCGAAATTTCCAGGTATTCCTGCTCTGATAACGAGAATATTTTGTTCAAAGCCTCCGCGGCCTCCGGCGCGTTATTAACTACAAATCCGGCTGAATAAGTATTGATCACGTCACTAATAGGTATACTTGCAGAAACCACAACCGGTTTGTAACACGATAGGGCCTGACCAACACTTAACCCAAACCCCTCGTACCTGGATAATTGAAGATAAGCTTTTGAATTCCTCAAAATAGAGTTTCTTTCATTTTCAGGAATTTTACCTGTCAGGATCACATCCGTCCCTAATGCCAAACCGAGGCTTCCGCAGATCGCGCTGACTTTCAGAAGAGAAGTGTTATCTGCGGGTCCGATTAACACAAACTGATCCCCCACTGTTCCAGACTGGCGTTGAAAAATTGAAAACGCTTCTAAAGCCTGATCTATTCCTTTTTGAAATATATTAAACCGTCCGATGAAACAGACCCTTGCTTTGACCTGATGATCCGAAACGGTCAACTCTATATCCCTTATCTGATTTTCGACTACAACTATTTTAGTACGAGTTATTAACCGGAGAGAGGAAATACAATGAGTGGTAATCGCATGTACAATTTTAGCATGATCCAGAACGTATTTATCGAAAATTCTCACAAAAGCCTGACGATAAAGCCGTTTTAAAAAAGGTTTATTATCATTATAGGCGGGGCCGTATACATAAGAGTCGTGAGGTGTAATCATATAAGGAATTTGGGCTTTTACTAGTCGCTTTGCAATTAGATAATTGGCTACGTTCCATATATGATTTAAATGAAATATCTTTCCCCCAGGCTGAATTTTAAATAACCATTTTTGAAAGGCAGAGGGTAGTTGGAAAGTAATCCCCTCCTTGCGGCCAAAACGGTTGACACTTATGCCTTCACGAATTTCGATATTGTGATAATGTGTCCCATGTGCAGTGTCAAATTCAATGAATTCGAATAAAAAGATGTCTCTGAGCAACTGAACATTCTGATAATTAAATTCTGCGAGCCCATCAGCTGCTCCCGACTTAAAATCACCGACAATGTAAATTTTTAACTTTTCCCTCATAATCAGAAACTGCGCGCCTAAAAGTTCTAAGATATAATATTTCAGACGTTTTATTCGTCAACCCCCGACTCCAATTACCCATTCAAAATAAAGAATTAGTTATATTCAGCTTTTAATACACCATATTTCCCATTATTGGTTCAGCCATGTCTAAGTATTTTAAAGACGTTACCTTACTAATAACCCACTACAACAGAAGTAGCTCACTTAACCGACTTTTAGAAACTCTGAAAGACCAGAAATGTACATTCGAGGACATCGTTGTAAGTGACGATGGAAGTGATAAATTCCATTTAAAATCGATTTCAGATCATCAGTCAGTTTTTGGATTCCGGCTTATTACCAGCTCAATTAATAAGGGCCTGGCAAACAATATCAATAAAGGCCAGAGTGCGGTACAAACGCCTTACACTCTTTACATACAGGAAGACTTTATTCCTGAAAAGACGTTTGCATCTCATCTTGAAAACGCGGTTGACATAATGCGGGCGCGGCCAGAGCTGGATATCGTCAGATTCTATGCTTATCGGAAGTATCCATACTTAATACCTTATAGAAACGGTTTTTCTGAAATGGTGATCAAACCATGGCACTGGGACTTTTTTAAGGTTCATTTCTACAGTGATCATCCGCATCTAAGACGCTCCGACTTTCTAAAGAAATTCGGTCAGTACCGGGAGGGGATCAAAAGTGATCGCGCTGAATATCGGATGTGTTTGTCATTTATACAACGAAAAGGCAAGGGACTTTTCTTTAACAACTTCCAAAGCCTGTTTAGCCAGCGCAATTCTGAACTGGAACCCAGTACCGTCCCCAGAGGTAGCTGGACTCAGACCAAAAACCCTCTTATTAACGCGATGAAGTATGTTTACAGACAGGTGAAATATAATTATGATATCCATTTTTTTAAAATCCGGTAACACCGAATCATTTAACCTATGACTCAAAGGCAAGGCTACTGGATAAGCTCCGCTTTTTACACTATTCTACAGAATCTTACGGGTGTAGCCTTCACATTTGGTGGCTTTTACTTGCTAGTCCGCTTGCTTAACAAACATCAGTTCGGTGTCTGGGCTTTATTTATGTCCACTGTCACTATTCTCGAATTTATGAGAGGCGGGCTTATTCAGAACGCATTAATAAAATATCTCGCCTTTGAGAAAAAGGAGGAACACTCTAAAATCATTTCTGCGTCCTTTAGTTTAAGTGCAATACTTACAGCGGTATGCATCGTACTCAACTTGTTCATGGCTCGCCTCCTTACAGAAGTATGGCACGCTCCCGAGCTATTGGGAATATTCCACTTATATAGTTGGGTGTTCATTGTGTCTGGTTTGCTGACGATGTTTAACTCCATCGAACAGGCAAATCTTGAGTTTAAAGGCGTATTTGTTGGTGCATTCGTCAGACAGGGGATATTCTTCCTTTACATTTGCTACTGTTACTTCTTTGATCAAACCATTCTCCTAACCAATCTCGTTTATGCGCAGTTTGTTTCATTTCTAATGAGCGCAATTGTTTCTTACTTTTTCTCCCGGAAATACTTTGAACTGTCATTTAATTTTAGCTTCCCATGGGTGAAGAAACTCTTCAACTACGGGAAATACGCGTTCGGAACGTCGTTAAGCTCGATACTTTCAACCACGATAGATCAAATGATGTTGGGTGCGATTTTATCTCCGGTTGCTTCAGGGGCCTTCAATATAGCCGTTAGAATTACAAATCTCATCGATATTCCTACAAATGCGATAGCAGTAATTGTATTTCCTCAAAGCGCTAAACGAAGCGCGACAGAGGGGAAACCAGCGGTAAAGTACCTCTACGAAAAGTCAGTAGGCGTCCTGATGGCCATACTTATCCCGGGAGTCTTTGTTATATATTATTTTGCTGACCTTGTGGTTTACATCGTTGCTGGAGACAAGTATGAAGATGCAGTGCCTTTATTAAAAATTGTGCTGCTGTACTGTCTTTTAATACCGTATGCCCGGCAATTCGGGAACATTCTGGATTCAATAGGCAAACCCAAGCTTAATTTTTATATGGTGTTAACTACGGCAATTCTAAATATTGCAATGAACTACGTATGCATCATCAGATGGGGAGTTATTGGCGCGGCGTACGCGACCCTTTGTTCAAGTATTATCGGCTTCTGCCTGAGCCAGTATATACTGCGAAGAGAATTGAATATTCGCACCCTAAATACCCTGAAATACGCCTGGGAGTTCTACCCGGAGTTTTATAAAAAGTATGTCAGCCCCCGTCTCCAGAAAACCTGACATACTTATAGATTTCTCCGCCCTGATTCCCTTTAGAATATATTACTATTATTCCGGTAACCGGTCGCCGTATTGGAATACCAATCCATAAACTGGGTTCCGCCGGACGTCGCCCACGTTTCGAATTTGAGATAAGCACTACCTCTCTGAGC
>NZ_JBBJNI010000146.1:0-10366 GCF_037719425.1 Daejeonella sp.
CGTATCTGGAGTATGGCAGTTTAAGAGCTTTTAATGAGCAAATGGCAGATCGGAAATTACTATCGGTCAAGGTAACGACAGAGATTGTTCTGCTAACCGGAATTGCTAATTCCGCGCCCCTCTTATCTGAACTAGGAGGTTATACGCAGCTTATCAATCACCATCGGTATCCGGATCATCACAATTTCACCAAAAAAAATATCAGTAAACTTGTGCAGGCATTTCATGCTTTCCGGTCAGACGATAAACTGATCATAACTACCGAAAAGGATGCTCAGCGCTTAGGGTCAGCGGAAGCTAAAGAACTTTTAAAGGGTTTGCCGGTTTATTACTTGCCTGTTGAGGCTGAGATCCATGAGCCGGAAAAGGCTCGTTTTAATGAATTAATAGAAAGATATGCAGCAGAACCTACAGTTAACCACTGAATATATAAAGAATAAGATAGGAGATTTTGTACCTGAGGTAGGGATAATTCTGGGAACTGGTTTGGGTGCTCTCGTCGATGATATTGAGATCGAACATAAGTTAATGTATTCCAATATCCCCAATTTCCCGATATCAACACTCGAGTTTCACTCCGGTCGCCTGATATTTGGGACACTAAGTGGTAAGCGTGTTGTTGCCATGCAAGGGCGTTTGCATTATTACGAAGGCTATGATATGAAGCAGATCACCTTTCCGGTAAGGGTGATGAAGATGCTGGGTATATCACGATTAATAGTTTCGAATGCCAGTGGTGCGCTTAACCCTGATTTCCGCAAAGGAGACCTGATGGTTATTGACGATCATATTAACTTACAGACAGATAATCCATTAAGAGGAAGGAACTCCGAAAATCTGGGACCCCGGTTCCCGGACATGAGTGAACCTTATAACAAGGAAATGATCTCGATTGCAACCAGGATTGCCAAAAAGAACAATATCAACTGCCATACGGGAGTTTATGTTGCGGTTAATGGCCCTAATTTGGAAACAAGAGCTGAGTATAGGTTTTTACGTACCATTGGGGGAGATGCTGTTGGGATGAGCACAGTGCCTGAAGTTATTGTGGCTAATCACATGTCATTGCCCGTTTTCGCTATTTCTGTACTCACCGATGAAGGTTTTCCTGATTCTCTGCAGGCAGTTTCATTGGAGGAGATCATTAAGACTGCTACCGATGCCGAGCCCAAAATGACTAATATTTTAAAGGAGCTACTTCTGGAATTAAATGATTAAAAATTTAGTCTTAATCTTACTGGTTTTCTTAAGTGTTTCAGACGTGTTTGGACAAGACCCTCCGCGGCCGGGAAGTGTCGTGAGCCTCGATTCCCTGCGACTCAAAGAAGAATCCTCGGAGGACTCTATTGTATATACTTCAAAATATATCAGGTATACGAATCTGAAATTATTCAGGGAGGGCACACAAACTATTGGTATCGACACAACGCTAGCCAGTTTCCAAAATTATAGTCCTTTATATCAACCCGATAATCCAACCATTGGCTTGGGGGGTAATGGCCTAGCCTATCGGGAAATGCTTTTCCGGCCATCTAAAACGATAGGGTTTGATGCAGGCTTCCACTCGCTGGACCTTTATCGTCTTACACAAGATTCATTGAGGTTTTATCGTGCCAGGACACCGTATACGGAACTTTACTACGTTAACGGAAAGACCATTGAGCAGACCTTTAAAGTCACCCACTCACAAAATGTAAAGCCCAATTTAAATATAGGTGCGAATTTTAACAGACTTGGAGGTGACGGTCTCTATATAAATCAGAAAAATGACCATTTGAACGCCGCACTATTCGCCTGGTATGAGTCTCCGAACAAGCGTTATAACATAATAGGGGATATTCTTTTTAATAAGATAAAGGCCGGAGAAAATGGTTCTACTGTGAACGATACAATCTTCAAAGGCAAGTCGCTGGCTAAAAATGCTGAAGTCGTTCGTTTATCCGGCACAGGCGATGATCGTCCAATGCAAATATGGCGCAGGACTCAATACTTTTTGAAACAGTACTACTATTTGGGGAGAAAGGATTCCCTTCCGGGTGAGAATGGTTCCGAAAAGATTCTGCCAACACAACGGGTGTCTCACTCGATCTCATATACTCGAGACCGTTATAGATTTTACAGAAATGAAGAGGATGTTTTTGGTGCGTTCCCTGTTCTGCCTTCGCGGGATTATATTGAAACAAATGATTCAACGATCGTTAACAACCTCCGTAATGAATTTAACTATAGTTTTTATCTGAGAAGCAAAGCCGTCAGTTTTCTGAAGAATGAGGCTAAACTGGACCTCGGGGTTCAGAATGATATTTATCATTACGAGCAGCTGGATTATAAGAAAAATTTCTCCAACACGACACTAAAAGCAGGATTCTCCTATCGATTCAGCGATAAGGCAGGTATTGAAGCCGATCTTCACCAGATCATGCAGGGTATGAGTTTCGGTGATTTTCTGTATGAAACAAAGGCAAACTTTTTGCTAAGCAAGTCAATAGGACGGATAGTTTTGGGAGCCTACACTCAGAATAAATCTCCCGAGCAAATGTATGAACGGGTCAATTATCAGTATCACAGCTGGGAGCGGAGCTTCAGGAAATCTAAAATAAATAACCTTTCCTTTCTGTACGAAAATCCAAAATTCAAAATGTCGGGGAAAGCGGAGTATTTCCTTGTAAGTGATTACCTATATTATAAAGAAACATCCAGCGCTCAGCAAATTGAACCTGCGCAGCTTGCGTCAAACATCAATTTGCTCAAGTTGACCTTAATGAAGAATTTTAAATTTCGCAAATTCAGCCTGGATAACTATGTCGTTTATCAAAAAACAGATTTCCAGGATGTGTTGCGTACACCGGAGATATACACTTATAACAGCTTTTATTATGCGTCGAACCTTTTCAAAGTATTGTATACCAATGTTGGATTTGACCTAAGGTTCAACACGCCGTTTAAAGCGCCGGCTTATGCAATTAATGTGAGCCAGTTTTATAACGATACACGAGGGTTGGAATATTCAACCTATCCGGTGATCGATGTTTGGGTAAAGGCAACGCTCAAGCGAACTAATTTATTTATTAAATACGATTATGCTAATCAAAATCTATTTTCAAGGGGCTATTATACCGTTCGGGGATATCCCATGCAGGATGCCTTATTGAAGTTTGCGGTTAGCTGGAAGTTTTATAATTGAGGTCTGAGGTATGGCGTTTAGATCTGACTTCCGGCTTCCTACCTCATATCACGTTTTCTGTTTCTTCTTCTTCGCAGCGGGGAATAGTACATTGTTCAGGATAAGCCTGTAACCCGGGGAATTTGGGTGCAGATTAAGATCGGTAGGAGGGTCACCCACAAGGTGACGATAGTCCTCAGGATCATGGCCGCCATAGAACGTCCACTGTCCTTTGCCAAATTCCCCATGTATGTAACGTGCTTCATCGGCGGTTTTCGTCTCGCCCATAACAAGAACATGTGACTTAATAAGAGTTTTGCGGAAGGCAGTAGTTTGACCCATAAATCCTTTTATAACCTTGTCATGGCTTTGGGTAAGCATTGCCGGGACAATATCCCATTTTGCAGAAAAGTCAAACAGGGTGAAAAAGTCGTTACTCTGATTAAGGGACTGATCCCTGCTTGGAGGAACATCTATATTAGAAAATTCATTACTGGCTGGATTTAAGTCGAGTTTGAAATTCTGAAATGCAAAAGTTTGGTTATAATCCAGCTTTGCCTGTGCCTGAGGATCAGAGCCATCACCATCGAACATCCGCTCAACGATATCGAGTCCATTAGCGGAGAGCGCGATGTCAAACGTCTCCGGACCGGAGCACATTGCAAACATAAAGCCTCCGCCTGCGCAAAAATCACGTATTGAACGGGCTACGTTCAGCTTCATTTCTGATACCTTTTTGAAGCCATTTCTTTTCGCCGTTTCTTCCTGGATCTTTACGTCCTCAATATACCAGCTTGAGTTTTTATAATTACCCCAAAAGCGGTTGTACTGCCCTGTAAAATCCTCATGATGAAGGTGCAGCCAATCATATTTTGGAAGGTCGCCTCTTAAAACCTCATCATCATAAATGATTTCGTAAGGTATTTCTGCATAGGTTAAAACCATCGTAACAGCATCGTCCCAGGGCAGTTTATTTTTTGGAGAATAGACGGCGACTTTCGGGGCCTTTTCGAGCTTAACCAGTTCCATATTGACTGAAGGATCGGTGATCTCGTTAAGAATAACATTAACTTTAGCGTCAGGCACAACTTCGTAAGAAACGCCGCGTATTTTACATTCAGACTCAAGAGCCTGAGAATATTTGATCAGAAAACTGCCGCCCCGGTAATTCAAAAGCCAGTCAGCTTCCAGCCCATTTTTTAGTGTCCAGAATGTAATGCCGTAGGCCTTTAAATGATTTTTCTGTTCCTCATCCATAGGGATCAGGATCGATGAAGCCCGGCAGATTGCTGTTATTAGTATGAAGAGAAAGGTTAATCTTATCCTAAGCATATTCAATAAACGTATTCGACACTTATAAAGTTATAAAAAGGAGAAGATATTTGAAGAATTTCATCAATTGGCTGAAATAATTAACTTTGTCCTCCATTCAAAGCAAACACACATATGAGCAAAGCAATTATAAAAACCGAGAAAGGTGACATGACTGTCCAATTTTACGATAAAGATGCGCCGAATACAGTTGCAAATTTTCTAAAATTAGCTAAAGAAGGTTATTATGATGGAGTAACATTCCACCGCGTGATTAACGATTTCGTTATCCAGGGCGGTGATCCTACGGGAACTGGTGCAGGGGGCCCGGGATACCAAATTGATTGTGAACTGACTGGTGATAATCAGTATCACGATCGGGGGGTACTTTCAATGGCTCATGCAGGACGCAATACAGGAGGTTCTCAGTTTTTTGTCTGTCACAGCCGCAATAATACATCACACCTCGATCGTAACCACACATGTTTTGGTAAGGTTATTGAAAACGTAGATGTTGTCGACGATATCCGCCAGGGCGATAAGATTTTAGGAATAGAAATTACAGAAGAATAGACATGAGATATGAGATATGAGAAGTGCGCCTCTTCTCATATCTCACATCTCGCATCTCAAATCAAAATATATGAATCTAAGAGGACTAGTATCCGTATCAGGTAAACCAGGCTTATTTAAACTGATCGGCCAGAATAAATCAGGCCTTATCCTTGAGACACTGGATGAGCTGAAAAATAAGATTGTGGTTAATATCAGCACTGCAAAAATGGCCTCTTTAGAAGACATTACAGTTTTCGGCGAGAGCGGCGATTTGAAATTGAGCGATATTTTTGAACAAATAAAAGGAAGCAAAAGTATCCCCGATCCAAAAGCTGCAGATGGAAAAACACTTCGTACGTTCTTTACTGAGGTTGCAACTGGTCATGATGAAGAGCGTGTGTATTCTTCTGATATAAAGAAGATCATCAGCTGGTATAATACTATAAGTGTGCTTCCTTTATTTCAAGAGGAAGCTCCTGAGCCGCTGGCAGAGGGTGCATCAGCTCCAGTTGGCTCAGATACAGTTAAGAAACCTGAACCTGTAACTAAGGAAAAACCTAAAGCAACAAAAGCCGCGGGTAAAAGTACAACCAGATTATCCCAAAAATCCAAATAAAGCAATGTTAATCATGATCCTAGAATAAATACAGGATCGCAGCTCCGATCACAATTGCAATAACGATCATAATCCAGAATTGCCTGCTTTCCTGACTGCTGTTTCCCGATTTGAAGCGGTAGTTTCTTTTGTAATCCATTCAGTTGATTTTAGTCGTGTTTACCAGTTGTAAGTAAAATGATCTTTATTACCTCAATATAGTAACAGATCCTGATTTTTTAACAGTATTGTTATCAAAGTCAACTGCGTCTACCATGTAATAGTAAGTGCCTACTGGTAGCTGTTTATTTTTATAAGTGCCATTCCAGTTTTGTAAAAGGTTACTGGATGAATACATCAGAATTCCGTACTGATTAAAAATCTTTATACGATATGTTCTGATGTTATTCTTTTTCACCACGAATTCGTCATTTACATAGTCGTCGTTTGGTGTAAAGGTATTCGGGATAAATAGTGAGCCAAGTTCAGTTATTATGAATGTTCCCTTCGTAACGGACGCATTGCAGATATTGCTCTTGAAGACAGCAAGAGTGACATCAAAATTTCCTCGTCTGGTATAAATATGCTCAGGATTCAGTTCGGTAGATGTTTGTCCATCTCCAAAATCCCAGAGGTAAGTGTCTGCATCTCGCGAGTCATTGTAAAATTTTACTGTCACGGGAAAGGGAAGCTTGATCGGGACCGTCGGATCCGTTCTAAAGGCCGCTACCGGATTATTGTAAATGGCTGGAATATTTATGTTAACGGACCCCGTGCTGCAATCACCGCGGCTAATAATAAGGCTATATGTACCAGCGACAGCTTTGTTGGTTACAGGTATTATTGGTTCTCGTGCTGAAGAGGTAAAGTTGGCCGGTCCTGTCCACTTGTAGATAACATCCGATTGCGCAGGCGTACTTAATCTTATCGTATCTGTAAGACAGAAATTTGGCTTATTTGATTCGATTATGGGCAGATCCGGACGTATCGTCACCTCTATTTTCTGAGAGAAAGTACTCACACATCCGTTACTGCCGATGGCTTCCAGTGTAATAGATTTAGTTCCTGTTGTAGAATAGGAGACGCTATTTGTCTGGCTAGCAGATCCAGGAGATAAGTTTGCACCATCCCCGAAATTCCAGCGAAGGGTCTGGTAATTCGTCGACTGGCTCGTAAAATTATAAACTTGCTGAGGATCACAGAGATTAACACTGGTAGTCGTGAAAGAAGCTGTTGGCGATTGATCGATAGAAACGACAATTACCTTCGCGGGATCACTGGTGCATCCAAAATGGGAGATAGAGAGAAAATATGCGCCTGCTTTGTTAGAATCCTTAACAGGAATCTTTATCTCCCGTTGATCTGAGGTAAAACCGTCGGGTCCGGTCCATGCATAAACTGCATCCGCTTGGGCTGGGGTATTCAGCACAATCGTTTGACCTACGCAATAGCGTGACTGCAACCCGCTGATCTTTGGCAGGTCTGGTTTGATGCCTACCATAAAAGTCTTTGTTTCTACCACAGCACACCCAACATCATTTTTAACCTGCAGAATTACTGTTTTTAATCCCATTGTACTATAACTAATAGTAAAGGGTCCTGCGGTACTAGCTTCAGGTATGCTAGCCCCCTGACCAAAATACCATTGAATGGAGGATTGTCCAGTAACATTATCAGCCGAAAATGTAAAAGTCTGTTGGGAAGTGCATAGATTCGCGTTTGTGGCGTTCAATTTGGCAGTGGGACCCTTGAACAGACCAGTTCCTGCTTTCCCTGCAATGTCCTTGAACTCTATATCAAATCCATGTTTTCCAGAGGACCAATTATTTACTAAAAGGGCATAAACATAACCCCGTTTCATATCGACCGCTTTTAGCATACCGTTTTGTTTTTTCGAACACCCGGAACCCTCAAATACATCATTTTCGGTAAAATTCGTACCGGTTTTCGTATAAAATAGTTCGTTGGGACAGGACCTGATGTCAATACCGTGACCTGCCGCACATCTTATAGTATTTTCTAAAGAAGGCGATTGCGTACTATCTTCAGGGCCCAGTTCGTATAATGCCCAATCTAAGTCATCGAAATGTGTTGGTGTAATAGTAAAAACTAGGGTCCCGCTATTTAGTGACGTCCATTTGTACCAAGCAGAGTGCTTTTCCCTACCAAAACATGTATTATCTGTTTCACTCTCATCTGTTCCTGAGCCCGTTACAAAGGTTTCACGTACAGTGGTCGTTGATGAACACAGTATAGATGCACTCCTATAATCCTGGCCGGGCTTAATCTCAGATTTGTAATTTTCTATGCAAAGTTGGAATTTGCCGGTATTACCTGCACCGCTTACACTAATATAATAGAGTCGGTTGGGGATTAGGCCTGCATCGTTGAGAATTGCGGTATTAAATTCTAAGTATGATTGGCTTAGTCTATCGGTACCATTGCAATCGTTATATAATTTAATTTCGGGCAAACGTAAGAAACCATCCCCGTACGTACCTGTAACAGTGATTTTTACCTCCGAATTTCTTGCTTCGAATACAAACCACACGTCCTGGCCAGAGCCTGAAAAAGATGCGGTTGCATCGACAGTAGTATACTGTCCTGTCGATGAACAAAAGCTTGTTGCATCGTTGATAAGCACGGCGTTAATACACTTGTCATTCAAAGGTGCCTGAGCAAATCCACCAAACCAGGCTGATAAAATAAAAACTAATAAAATAACTTTTTTCACTTAATACAAGATAATTAAAGCCGCCATCCACTTAATAGGATGTGTTTTTTTGCATAATAATAAGTAAACTGTTTTAAGTGTATCGTCTTTTTAAAGTCCCTCCAAACTAAGATTTGATGATTTCTCCATCAGCATCCAGCCACGATTTTAATTTCATGAAAGCAATATAACGAATTTTTGGCCCTGGACTATTTGTAAATTCAGAATCACCTCAGCGATCTGTGCCGGTTTTTGAAAGTTTTTTATCTGGTTCTTTGATTGAAATGGTATTCTCTTTTATAGTCCATAGCAATTATTTTAATCGTGATGGTAAGGCTCGCTTTTGAGTATGGTGTAAGCCCTGTACAATTGTTCTGTAAAAAACAAGCGGATCATCTGATGCGAAAATGTCATTTTAGATAATGAGATCTTTTCATTGCTTCGTTTATAGATTTCATTACTGAATCCATAAGGACCGCCAACTACAAATACAAGATGTTGTTGTCCTCCGACCATTTTCTTATTTAAAAATACAGAAAATTGTTTAGACGACAGTTCCTGACCATTTTCATCTAAAAGAATTACATAGTCCGTGCTGTTAATGTTTTTGACGATCAATTCGGCTTCCCTGGTCTTCTGCTGCTCCTGCGAAAGGCTCTTAATGCCTTTTAACTCCGGAATCTCTAATATCCGGAACGGGATATAATGCTTAAGTCTCTTTAAATAGATATCTATACCTTCCAGCAAATATTTATCCTCAGTTTTACCGATGGTAAGTAAAGTAATCTTCATTACCTCAATATAGTAACAGACCCTGATTTTTTAATAACATTCTTGTCCAGGTCAACTGCGTCTAGTACGTAATAATAGGTCCCCACCGGGACAGGCTGGTTTTGATATGTCCCATCCCAGTTTTGCACCAGATCTTCCGAGGTATACATCATAATGCCGTAACGATTAAAGATCTGGATGCGATACGTTCGGATGTTATTCATACTCACAACGAATTCGTCATTCACAGCATCATTGTTGGGGGTAAAAGTATTGGGGATGAAAACTGCACCTAATTCGCTAATTATAAATGTTCCTCGGGTTACTGAAGCGCTACAAACAGTGCTTTTGAAAACTGTAAGGGTTACATCAAAACTGCCTTTTCCTTTGTAAATATGTTGTGGATTGATGTCCGTTGAGGTCCCGCCATCGCCAAAATCCCAAAGGTATGAGTCTGCGTCAGTTGATTCATTGAAAAACTTTACGGTAATAGGAAAGGCCAACTTAGTTGGGGGGCTGGGATCTGCCCGAAATCTCGCGACCGGATTTTTAAAGATAGGAGGAACCACGACACTCACAGTTTCCGTACTGCAAGAGCCTCTGGTCACAATAACATTATAAGTCCCTGCAACAGCAGTGCTGGTAACGGGAATTACTATTGACGATCGATCGGAAGAAAAGTTGTTGGGTCCGGTCCACTGATAGGTAACATCGGCCTGAGTTTGTGTGCTAAGCCGGATGGTATCTGTAAGACAAAAATCCGGTTTGTTAGCTATTATCAACGGTAAATCAGGGCGTATTGTTACAGTTATCTGCTGATTGAAAGTAGTGACACACCCGTTATTCCCAATAGCCTCAAGGGTGATTAATTTGGTTCCGGAGGTAGCGTATGAAACATTGTAGGTTTGTCCAGTGGCGCCGGGTGGTACATTTGCTCCGTCACCGAAGTTCCATCGAATGGTTTGAAAGCCTGTGGACTGATTGCTAAAAGTATATGCTTGGCTTGTAGTACAAAGATTTATACCTGTACTTGAGAAGGATGCCGTTGGGGTCTGCCCGATAGGAGGGACAGTTATAGAAGATGCATCGCTCGTGCAACCGAAAACAGTAATTGTAAGAGTATATGTTCCAGCTTTGCTGGAGTTGCTTACCGGAATGCTTATTTCCCGCTGAGTAGAAGTAAAACTGTCGGGTCCTGTCCATGAGTAGGTCGCGTCAGCAACGGTTGGAGTGTTCAGTACGATTGTCTCGCCGATAC
>NZ_JBBJNI010000016.1:0-43921 GCF_037719425.1 Daejeonella sp.
TTTTATGATCTGGTAATTTATCTCTTCTTTAATCCTGGCTAAATCTGCCTCTTCCGAATTATTGATAAAGTATTGAACCTGGATATTTAAGGCCGACTCTGCAAGGGTATCAAATGTTACTACGGTTTCGCCGCTGATCAAAGGGCGGGAGTTAATAAATTTCTTAATCTCTTCAGCGATCTTCATCATCACATCTGAAGGTGTATCGTACTTCAGACCTATATTAAACTTCATCCGGTGTGAATTTCTGAGGCTAAGATTTTCAAGTGGACTATCTACCATTTTTTTGTTGGGGATAACTACCAGAGTTTTATCAACCGTGCGCAGCAAAGTGCTTCTGAAGCCAACCTTTTCGATTGTGCCTTCATACTTATCAATCCGTACAGTATCGCCCACAACGAAGGGCCTATCTGCGAAAATGGTAAACGATCCCAACAGGTTCTGTAAGGTATCCTGCGCCGCAAGTGCAACCGCAATACCGCCAATCCCCAAGCCAGCAATAATGGTTGCGACATTAAGATTGAACACAGTACCTAACACCACAAACACTGCAAAAATTATTGTGACGATCTTTGACAGCTCCTTTATAAACGGAACCATCTGGTCATCCGATTTTGACTCGGTAAGAGAAGCTTTGTAAAGGAAGATGTGCGCTATGAAATCGATTATTCTAAACAGGATTCTGAAAAACGATATAATGAACAGAAGTAAAAATAATTTGTCAATTACCTGGATAAGCTTGATCTCATAGACAACCGGCACCTTGCCAGCCCAAGAAGTCCTTCGGAAAATCACTTCATTGAGTGGGTAGTCGAGCTGGTTGATCGCCAGATAAATGGTTATGGATAGGATCAGCAGCTCAATTGGTCTAAGGAGTAAACCCACAAAAACATTTGAATCAGTTCCAGTATGGACACTCTTGAACATTTTGTAAAGTAACCGGCTCAGGAGTCTCGAGAAAATACGCTTGAATAACAATCCGAATAACAGGATGCCTGCAAATAGCAGGTAGTTTCTGACACTATTTCCAAGAACGATATTATTTAAGAAGCCGGTTTCCATAAAGACAATTAGCAAATGAGGTAATTAGTAAATAAGCAAATCCAGGGCAGATACTTATTCACGGTGCTGTAAATACTATGCTAAACCAGTAAAAAATAAAAAACCTCCCCGATATAATCGGGGAGGCTAAATCTGTATGATTAAATTATACTCTTTTAGATTTAATACGAGCTGCTTTACCAGTTAACTCGCGTAAGTAGAATAGTTTCGCTCTGCGAACTTTTCCGTGATTGTTAACATCAATTTTATCGATGTTAGGAGAATTAACAGGGAAGATACGCTCTACACCTACTCCATTTGACATTTTGCGTACAGTGAACGTTTCGTTAACACCTACACTATTGCGCTGGATAACCACACCCTGATAAATCTGGATACGTTCTTTATTTCCTTCGCGAATTTTATAGTGAACGCTAACCGTATCACCGGCCTTGAATGAGGGAACTTCTTTTTTACCTGCTACCTGCTCTTCAACAAATTTTACTAAATCCATGGTTTTAAGCTCTTAAAGTCGATTTTTAGCCCGTAAAAATCGGATTGCAATATTACGAATAATTATTAACATTTAAAAAGAAGTGGGGATATTTTTAGGAGTTGTACGTAATACGTTGTACGTAATACGTTTTTGGTCGTGTACTTAGAAAACCCAATTCGATTGAAATCCTCCTAACTGCCGCTCATAGCAGATATTTTTCTAGAAAAAATACTGATCATTAAATTGAAGTTTAAATGTTGTTGAGTCTTTCGCAAACGTAAAACGTATTACGTACAACGTATTACTTCAAAAGATCCGGTCTTCTCTTCTGCGTTCTTTCCAGCGCCTGATCATGCCTCCACTCATTGATCTTTGCTTCATTGCCGCTTAATAGTATATCCGGCACTTTGTGGCCGTTCCAGTCAGCAGGTCTTGTATATACCGGGGCGTCCAGAAGCTCCCCTTGGAACGAATCCGACAAGGCAGAAGTTTCATCATTTAACACACCAGGCAAAAGCCGTACTATGCTGTCGACAAGCACTGCAGCAGGCAATTCACCGCCAGAGAGAACGTAATCACCTATCGAAATCTCCCGTGTTACAAAAACATCGCGGATCCGCTGATCAATCCCTTTGTAGTGTCCGCAAAGAATAATGATGTTCTTCCTACCAGAAAGCTCATTCGCCATTGTCTGGTTTAAAGTCGCTCCATCTGGTGTCATAAAGATCACCTCATCGTATTCCCTCTCCGCTTTTAGTCTTTCTATACAGCTGGCAAAAGGTTGGATAGTCATTACCATTCCGCTTCCTCCGCCGTATTGATAATCATCCACAGACTTTTGCCTGTGCGTGGAGTAATCCCTCAAATTATGCACAACGATCTCCGAAAGTCCCTTCGATTGGGCGCGCTGTAAAATGGAGTGGGCAAAGGGGCTTTCAAGCAAGCCGGGGAGAACGGTTATAATGTCGAAACGCATGGGAGTTGTAAGTTATACCTGCCTACCGTCAGGCAGGGGATGTAAGTTATAAGTCTGGACGGAGAAAAATTGTGCTAGAGTTTTATTCTCCCACGTAAAGATCGATCAAACCTTCCGGAAGATCAACCTTTAAGATACCATTCTTTTCATCAATCTCTACTATTAGGTCATCATTCAAAGGAAACATCACCTCATTAAATTTATACGGCACTACAGCAATATATTGCTGCGGATATTCATGGATCTCTATAATCTCTCCCAGCTCACCAACGGTCTTGTCGTGTACGATAAACCCTTTAAGATCTGTAATGAGAAACTCATCATCATCCCGTACCGGTTTCAATTTCTCAGGTAAATAAAGCTTTTTTCGAATAAGTGTTTGAGCCTTTTCGATAGTATCAATATCATCGAAATAGAAATTGCCTGTTTGATTGTTTTGGAGCTTATATGAGGAAATGAAATAAGGAACAAGCTTCCCGTTTATTTCAGCGAAGACCGATTCGAGAACAAGGTCCCCGGGTTCTTCATATTCGAAATAGATCTGAATCTCACCTTTCAAACCTTTGGTTTTAGTAATATAACCAATGTAAAAACAATCTTCGATCTTCATGCCTGTAAAACAGTAACGCCATTACAATGAGCCTATTCTAACCGGGGTTAGTGTCGACGCATTTGCAATGGCGTTAATTAAACTTTTAAAAGAATTATGCTTTTTCTTCGTCAGCAGCTTCTTCTGTTGCGTCGGCAGCAGGTGCTTCTTCTTCCACAGCAGGAGTTTCAGCAACTTCTTCAGTAGCAGGTGCTTCTTCAGCAGATGCTTCTTCAGCTGGAGTTTCAGCAACTTCCTCAGTAGCAGGTGCTTCTTCAGCTGGAGTTTCAGCAACTTCTTCAGTAGCAGGTGCTTCTTCAGCAACAGGCTCTTCAGCAAGTGCCTCTTCAGCAGCAGCTTCTGCTACAGGGGCTTCTTCAATTTCTTCAGCTGCCGGTGCTTGAGTTTCCTCAGCAGTAGTTTCTTCAACTTCGTTAGCTTCTGTTTCTTCAGCAACTTCTTCTTCAGCAGGCGGAGTGTTTTTTGCTGCAACTGCAGCTGCAATTTCCTCTTTCTTCTTAGCTTCAGCGGCTAAAACAGTTTTCTTAGTTTCTTCTTTAGATTTAGTCAGGCTATCTTTTTTGCCAGCTATTTTACCTTCTTTGCTGTCTAACCATTCAGCAAATTTAGTTTCAGCTTGTTCAGCAGTTAAAGCGCCTTTTTTAACGCCACCTTCAAGATGTTTTTTGTACATCACACCTTTGTAAGAAAGAATAGCGCGACAAGTATCTGTAGGCTGAGCTCCTTTGTTAACCCAATCCAACGCTTTGTCGAAATTGATGTCAATAGTAGCCGGGTTTGTGTTTGGATTATAAGAACCGATGCGTTCTATGAATTTACCATCTCTTGGAGCACGTGCGTCTGCTACCACCACATGATAGAAAGGTTTTCCCTTTTTACCAAATCTTTGCAATCTGATTTTAGTTGCCATTTTTCAAGTTTTATGTATTCAACATATTCCCGGAGTCTATTCTGCGGGGTTGCAAAGATACAAATAAATCGGATTTAAAAAACTCAATTTGCTATTTTTGAGCCATGTCTGAGAGAAAACCGCGCATTGCAGTGGATATGGACGAAGTTATAGCCGATCCACTTGCTAAATTTATCAAACTTTATAACCGGGATTACGATGTTCCGCTGGATCTGAAGATCGAACCAGGAAATGAGATCGCCATGCATGTTCCTGAACACGCGCGACTGAAAATACGCGAATACATTAATGAGAAAGGTTTTTTTCGCGATCTTGATGTAATTCCCGATAGTATAGAAGTCATGAAAGAGCTCCAGAAAAAATATGAAGTGTTCATCGTATCGGCGGCAATGGAATTTCCTAATTCATTACAGGATAAACACGAGTGGCTGGCCGATCATTTTCCATTCATTGGCTGGCAGCACATTATGTTTTGCGGATACAAGATTGTAAATACGGACATAATGATAGACGACCGGATCAAGAACTTTGTGGATTATGATGGGAGAAAGCTTTTATTCACATCGCCTCACAACATGCTGCTGACTGATTACGAGAGGGTGGATACGTGGAGGGACGTAGCGGATAAGTTGTTATAGTGGGGATTTTAGTGATATACAGGAAAGAGGCTCATATTTGTCTGCACGATTAGAAGTGCTATTGAAGCTTAAGAAGAACTTCTGGCGGCTTAAGGCTTAAATTGATAAGATGTTTGATTCTCATTATGATTTTTGGGAAAGCAAGACTTGTGCTTTTTCGGTTAATTCAGTCCGGCTCTCCGCTTTAGTTTTTGCCGGGAAATATTGTTTATCCGTTGAATTCTCTTTCGGCAAAAAGCTGCCGCTTCGATCCGGCTTATTTTACTTAGGCCGGAAGTGCTTTGGAACCGCCAGCTGCACAACTAAGATAATAATATCTCAGGTACTGAAATCCAGCAAACATTAATAGCTGCACTACCCCTGCCATCTAAACGGGATCGAAGCGGCAGCCTTTTGCCCAAGGTCAATATTATTATATAGTTCAAATTATAAGGGCAAAAGCTACAGCGCAGAGCCCGGCTGCAGCTTCCGATTATTACTGACCCTGCTTTTCCAAAAAATAATATTGTCGAAAGTTAATCAACAAAGAGATTCACCCGACTTTTGAAGACCTCACACCACATTTCCCTCCAATCTATACCCGATCTGCCAAGCAGACTATTGAATTCCAAATCCAGGCCTGTAACTTTTCCTTCTTCGTATAATCTAACAACAAACCATTTAACCTCTATTGCCATGATCGTAACAACCACTAATAACATCGAAGGAAAAAATGTAGTAAAATATCTTGGGATAGTTTCGGGCGAAGCTATTATAGGTGCCAATATTGTTAAAGATTTTTTCGCCGGCATTCGGGACATCGTAGGCGGGCGCTCAGGATCATATGAAGAAGGTCTTCGCGAAGCAAAAGATATTGCACTGCGTGAAATGCAGGAACAGGCTTTCCGGATTGGAGCTACTGCTGTTCTTGCTGTGGATCTTGACTATGAAGCCCTTGGAAGCAACGGCAGTATGCTGATGGTTAGTGCATCCGGAACTGCGGTTGTTTTGGAAGACGTGGTACCTGTCTGACCTGTCATTTAAACCGACAAAACACACACTTACATAGAGCTTGCCATATCGTCAACGTGTAGCAAGCTTTCTCTCGACATAATCGATAAGGCTATGAATCACCTTAATGTGTATTTCCTGAGCCCTATCTGCGTATTCAGAGGCGGGGGCACGAATCTCCGCATCACATAAAGAAGCCATCTGCCCGCCATCTTTTCCTGTAAGTCCAATTACCAGCATGCCTCTCTTTTGTGCTGCATTGATCGCATTCAGAATATTTGCAGAATTCCCACTGGTACTTATTGCAAAAAGAATATCGCCCTTTTTACCTATGGCTTCAACCATTCTGGAAAAAACAAACTCGTAACCATAGTCATTAGCCACACAAGAGATATATGCGGGATCGGAGATTGATATCGCCGGATAAGCCGGCCGGTCATTCCTGTATTTTCCGGAAAGCTCTTCCGCAAAATGCATTGCATCGCACATCGAACCCCCGTTTCCACAGGAGATTATCTGATTTCCATTTTTAATAGCCTTAACGAGAATCTGGCCGGTCGCTTCAATATTTTTAAAAGAAGCCGGGTTGCTGATAAATTGCGCCAATACATCCTGTGCCTCTGTGAAATGTTTTTGAATGTTGTCCATGGGCCGCTATCAGAATCTTTCAGCAAGAGTATATGTTCTGCCGTTATTTTGGTCCTTCAGCCATTTCATAAGCGGCTCAAAATAGTCCAGCATTGGCTTTGCACTCAGATCTGAACCGGTTTTATCCCTTAAGACTGCCTTCCAGTCTTTACTAGCCCCTGGTGTCATTATTTCCTTCAGGAATTTTCCTACCTCTTTATTACCGTAGTAGTTTGTTGCACGCGGATCTTCCTTCAGAATTTTCTTTGCGATGTGATCATGAAGCTGGAACAGAATTACGAACGACAAAGCATAATCATAATATTGTGCCGCATCGTTGTTGATGTGTGTTTTTGAGGCAGCATCTGCGAAGTTTTCGCCGCGGACTGTAGGGGGGACAATACCCTGGTATTTCTTGGCAAGCTCCCACCACTTAGCGTTGATCTGGTCCGCTGGAAGGTTATCCGCATACAGCGCTTTTTCAAACTCCGGCATGGTACCAGCAGAGAATGGGATAAAGACGGCATAATTTAAGGCTTCTTTTAAGAGTGCCTGAATGTCGTCAGACTGAGCTCCAGCAGGAATAATGCCCTTGTTTTCAAGAAAAGGCTTCTGAACAGACGCAAGTCCCATTAAGCTTCCCATAGCCTCATGATAGGCGCGGTTTGCACCTTTACGAAGTAATGGCGGAACGTCTTTATTGGTGTAACTCATGTAATAATAAATGTGTCCAAGTTCATGATTGGCTGTTTCATACCATTCAGCATTTGGCTCAACGCTCATAAGGCTGCGAACATCTGCATTGAGGTCCATGTGCCAGGCTGAAGCATGATTATTCTTTTTGTAATTGGCGCCGGCTGGTGCCGGATATAAACTTGATTTCTGCCAGAAAGAAGCTGGCAGGGCATTGAATCCCAAACTTTTATAAAAGTCCTCACCGTCTTTAACAATATATTCTGCAGATTTCGTCTTTAACACGGAATCGAGGTTCATACCTTTTACAGTAACCATCGAACTCCAATCCTGTCCCCAACGATTTGGAAGCCAATGCGCAGGTAAATATTCAGGAACCTCTTTGACATTATACTTTTTAGCCAGCTCATAGCGGGCATAAGTATGCAGCTCGCGATACAGTGGCCGAAGCTCCAAATTGATCTTTTGGATGAGATCCATCATCTCCCCGGTCGACATTCCATAATCGGAGACCTGGTAATCAAAATAGTTTTTGTAGCCAAGAGCCTGAACGGTTTCATTGCGAAGTCTACGCAGATTAAGAAGCCCGGGCTTCAATCCGATCCCCACTTCCTTGCTCGCTTCCCAAATTTTTAACCTTTTTGCCAGATCAGTTTCGTCCTTAAGGGCGTTATCAATCTCATTAGCTGAAACAGACTTTCCATCTACCTGAAAGTCGAATCCAAAGAGTTTTTCTGTCTGAGCATTCTCCGCTTTAATCCGCTCTTTTACGACATCAGCTACGGTTTGAGGATTGTTGGCTGCAAAGTAAAGGATCTTATCAAGTTGTTTTTCCTGAAGATCGTTCAGGCTTGTCCGGTCTTTAAGAAATCCCTGAGCTTTCTCGATGTTTTCCTTACTTCCCGTAAACACGGCGTAGGCCTCTCCTGTGCTTTCAACCAGCTTTGCATTGGTAGTATCACCCTCTACAATCCTGGTATTCGCAGCCCATTGGGCCTCTGCTGAAGCTGTAGAAAGCTTCACGTAATCTGCGGTATAGGCATCAATGAACGCCTGTGCTTCAGCGTTATTAACAGGTTTACTGGTATTACATGAAATAATTACCAACACAGCAAAAAGGAAAACGACGTTTTTCATACGATGAAAGTTTAAAGTGACAGAATCTCAACTATCTTTAACAACTCCTTATTTACATCAACATTGTGTTTTATGGCCCGTCCGAAAGGGGTAAAATGAATTTTACCATTTACAATACCTGCCATTTCGCCCGTTTTTCCTTCCATTAAAGATTCGACTGCTGCCACGCCCAATCTTGAAGCCAGAACCCGGTCCATACATGTTGGTGCTCCACCGCGCTGAATATGCCCAAGAACCGATACCCGGGTATCAATTAAGGGGAACTTTTCTTTTACATTCCTAGCTATCTCAAAAGCTCCGCCAGCGTCATCGCCTTCAGCTACAATAATTATCTTTGACGACTTATCTTTTCTGCTGACTTCCAAACGGGCGAGCAGCGCTTTGATATCGGTTTTTGTTTCGGGAATAAGGATAGCTTCAGCACCTGTACCAATACCACTTCGCAACGCTATCAAACCCGAATCTCTACCCATTACCTCAACAATAAATAACCTGTCATGTGATTCTGCAGTGTCGCGAATTTTATCTACCGCATCAATAACGGTGTTTATCGCTGTGTCATATCCTATTGTGAAGTCAGTACCGAGCAGGTCATTATCAATAGTTCCCGGCAATCCGATAACCGGAATTTTGTACTCTTCATAAAATATTTTGGCCCCAGTAAAGGTTCCGTCTCCTCCAATAGCAACAAGGGCGTCTATTTCCTGTGACTTTAATTGGCCGTAAGCCTTTTTTCTGCCCTCTTTTGTTCTGAATTCGTCACTCCGGGCTGTTTTTAATACTGTACCGCCGCGTTGAATAATATTGGCAACCGATTTTCTTTCCATACTTAGAAAATCACCGCCTATCATCCCATCATAACCTCGCAAAATGCCGGTCACCTTTATATCATAGTACAATGCTGTACGAACAACGGCACGAATTGCCGCGTTCATTCCGGGGGAATCGCCTCCGGATGTAAAAACTCCAAGATTTTTAATCGTTCTGTTAGTCATGTTTATTATTTGCGGCCAAAAGCAAGTATGCCGCTGTTTAAAAAATCAATGTAATTATTAATGTCAAGATTAAAAGCCTGAGGCGTTACCAATGGCTTTCCGTCATGCCCGGATATCACATAATAAGGCTGCGAATTAGTTCCATATGTTGAAGCCTGAAAATCACTCCACTTCTGACCAATAGATTTAATATTCTTTCCGCTGAAAGATGAATTGTATTTTTCATTCTCTGCCAGCTCAGTCTTATCGTCGACGTACAAAGATATCAAAACGTAATCTTCTTTAAGTTTCTTTAAAACCTCTTTGTCCGCCCAAACGCTTGCTTCCATTTTTCGGCAATTTACGCAGCTCCATCCTGTGAAATCAATTAAGATGGGCTTGTTAACACTTTTTGCGTAGGCGAGGCCCTCCTCATAGTCGTAAAAGGCATCTAAGCCATGCGGGGCATGAAACAGTCCGGCGTATTTCTTTCCTGATGTTTCTGTTTCAACTGCAGCTGATGTTTTATTGGAATAAAGGTCGAAATCCTGAGTAGTTTGAGGTGGAAGCCATGCACTAAGCGGTTTTAATGGTGCTCCCCACAAGCCAGGGATCATGTAAATGGTGAATCCCAGGATGATCATGGAAAAGAATAATCTCGGCAAGGATAAAAACCCTACTTCATTATCGTATGCCAGCCTGATCTTACCCAAAAGGTAAAGTCCCCAAAATCCAAATATCACGATCCAGATAATCAGGAAAATATCACGATCCAGAATATTCCAGTGGTAAGCCAGATCTACATTTGAAAGGAATTTAAAAGCCAGTGCAATCTCCAGGAAGCCCAGAGAAACTTTTACCGTATTTAACCAGCCTCCGGATTTCGGCATCTCCTTTAACCACGAAGGGAAAATTGCAAAAAGAGTGAACGGGATTGCCAGGGCCGATGAGAATCCAAGCATTCCAATCGCGGGCCCCAGGTAAGATCCTTTTGACACTGCATCTACCAACAAAGTTCCGATAATTGGCCCGGTACACGAAAATGAAACCAAAGCAAGGGTAAAGGCCATGAAAAACAGGCCTATAAATCCGTTTTGATTAGATTTCTCATCCATTTTATTCACTAACGACGTGGGAAGTGTGATCTCAAATGCTCCGAGAAAAGAAATACCAAAAATGATTAAAGCAACAAAGAACAGAAGGTTGAATGTTGCACTGCTTGCAGCTTCGTTTAGCGCTGAGGCCCCGAATATCAGTGTTATCAATAGACCCAAAGCAACATATACAACAACTATAGAACAACCATAAATTATTGCACTCTGAATTCCTTTAGCTCTTGAGCCCGATTTTTTTGTAAAGAAAGAAACGGTTAGCGGGATCATTGGATAAATGCAGGGCATAAAAAAAGCGGCAAGACCACCAATGAAACCTGCCAGAAAAATGCCCCATAAAGATCCTTCACTGCTACTGGCAGCGGGTACCGGTTTTTCCATTAATGTAGTATCGTTCGCAATCACCGGTGTACTCGCGATCGTAGTATCAGCAGGTAACACGGTATCAGGATTGGCTGCGATTCCTGATGCTGTCACGACACCTGCGTTAACAGGGATCTTAAATTCAACTTCTGCTGGCGGAAGACATTTACTATCGTTACACACCATAAACTCCAGCATACCATCCACAGCCTTTGTAAAACCTGTTAAGACGATACGCTGTCTGAAATCAACCTTGTCTTTATGCCATGCAATCTGCAGGTCAAAGTTTTTATCAAATGCCGATACGGCCTTAGGCAGTTCAGTCACCGCTCCTTTAAGCTTGTAATTAGATGAAGGGGTAAATTTGAAAGAAGTGGGTATTGGCCCACCATCTCCAATAAATTGTGAGTATACGTGCCAGCCCTTATCAATCTTTGCAGTAATGATAAGATCGTATTCCGTGTCACTTATTTTTTCTGATCTGTAGCTCCAGCGAACCGGATCTTCGATTTTTGCATTCGGGTCGGTGAACTGCGCATGTGCAGTAAAACCAATAAACAGGGTGATTAATGCCAGTAACTTCTTCATACTACTCGTTAATAAACTCAACTTCTTTGTTATTAAAAAATACGGTTCCGTCTGGGGTTTCCATCTCCAGCTGCCCCGAACTGCTAACCCCTATAATCTTGCCGGTCAAAACACCATTCGCTGTTTTGAATGCCGCCCATTGATTTATGAGATATAATCTATCCATATAGTCAGAAGTGATCTTCTCCTGACGGCCTGCTTTCAATTGGAGGTACCTTGCCTCAATCGCGCCGCAAAGTTCGCCTAACAAAACAGATAAGTCGTAATCCTTATGTAATCCTTGTTTGAGGGATGTAACATTCTTAAGGGAGATTGGAAAATCAGTCTGGTTTACATTCAACCCGATTCCAACTATGGCATGCCGGATCTTATTACCAGTGACAATATTCTCGATCAGCATTCCGCCGACTTTCTTATTACCAATGTAACTGTCGTTTGGCCATTTTATAAGCGCATCGTTGCCCGCGTACATCTTCAATACATCATTTAACGCAACGCTGATGGCTTTATTTAGTTCAAATTGTTGATCGACGCGCAAAAAAGATGGATTCAGCAATACGCTAAAAGTTAAATTTTTTCGTTCTTCACTAAGCCAGATATTGTTGGTTTGTCCCCTGCCAGCAAACTGCTTCTCTGCCATAATTACAGTGCCTTCTAAGAATGGCGTAGATTTTGACAAAGCATCCTTTAGAAAGGTATTTGTTGAGGCTACCTCTTTTAAAGTAATAAGATTTTGTCCTACAAATAGTCCTGAAAAAGTATTATTTTGCAATTAAGATTTGCTTTATATAATTATCAAAACTAATTTTTTTTAATGGTAAAAAATAAAATAGCTCAAGAATCAACATCAATCTCAGAACTCGTCATCTACGGGATCCAGGAAAAAAAAGGAAATGATATCGTCCGTTTGGACCTCAGAAATATACATAGCTCAGTGTCCGACTATTTTGTGATCTGCCACGCCGAGTCCTCTACCCAGATAAAGGCTATTGCACAAAGTGTCGAAGAAGAAGTTTTTAAAGCTCTCAAATTAGATCCATGGAGAAAAGAAGGCCTGCAAAATGCGGACTGGATCATTCTTGATTATGTCGATGTTGTAGTGCACATTTTCAAAACAGATAAACGTGAGTTTTATGGTATTGAAGATCTTTGGGGCGATGCAGAAATGCAGTCTTTTAAAAGCGCATAAACCATATCGGTTTACGTTTTGTTGATATTACTACACAACCTTGCACAGAAATGAAAGAAGATAAATCAGATACCAAGAAGCCTTTGAAAAAAATCCCCGGTAAAAAGATAGTTCCAAAAACTCCAAAATTCAATATAATGTGGCTTTACGCCATAATAATTCTTGGTCTTTTCGTGGTTCAATATATGTTTAGCGGCAATAGTGCCCAGTTAATTAACTTCCAGAAATTCGAGAATGATATGCTCAAAACTGGAGATGTCGAAAAGCTTGTCGCTTATAAAAATGGAGACCTGTACAACGTGGACGTTTATATTAAAAAAGATCGTCTGGATCAGCCAAAATATAAAGATCTAAAAAATAAGAATAGCCTTACAGGAGCATCAACCGGCCCACAATACTACTTCACACAGGCCACTTTTGAGAGTTTTGAAACCAAAATCAAAGAAGCAGAAAAGGATCTTCCCGTAGATCAGCATGTCTCTATCGTAACCGAATCTCGCGAAAGCCCCTGGGCTGGCTGGCTAATGTCGTTTATTTTGCCAGTTCTTCTTTTGGTTGGGTTTTGGGTTTTCATCATGAAACGCATGGGTGGCGGCGCTGGCGGTGGCGCAGGCGGACAGATTTTTAACATTGGCAAGTCTAAGGCTACACTGTTTGACAAAGAATCTCAGGTAACGATCACATTTAATGACGTTGCAGGTCTTGAAGAAGCCAAGCAGGAAGTAATGGAGATTGTGGATTTCCTTAAGAATCCTAAAAAATATACTAATCTGGGCGGTAAGATCCCCAAAGGAGCATTATTGATAGGTGCACCAGGTACCGGTAAAACCCTTATGGCAAAGGCTGTGGCGGGGGAAGCTCAGGTTCCTTTCTTTTCACTGTCCGGGTCTGATTTCGTCGAAATGTTTGTAGGTGTGGGTGCTTCACGTGTGCGTGATTTGTTCAAACAAGCGAAAGATAAAGCTCCGTGTATCATTTTTATTGATGAGATTGATGCGATTGGCCGTGCACGCGGAAAAAATAATATCGTAGGCGGTAATGATGAGCGTGAGAATACGCTTAATCAATTGCTGGTAGAGATGGATGGTTTTGGAACTGACTCGGGGATTATTATCCTCGCGGCAACCAACAGGCCGGATGTACTGGATACAGCTCTTTTAAGGCCGGGTCGTTTTGACCGTCAGATCTCTATCGATAAACCAGATCTGGTGGGCCGTGAGCAGATCTTCAAAGTTCACCTTAAGCCGCTAAAATTAGCAGAAGGTGTTGATGCTAAAAAACTTTCAGCGCAAACTCCGGGTTTCGCCGGTGCGGAAATTGCGAACGTTTGTAATGAGGCTGCATTAATTGCCGCACGTCGCAACAAAGAGGCCGTTGATATGCAGGATTTTCAGGATGCGGTTGACCGTGTGATTGGAGGCCTTGAGAAAAAGAACAAGATTATCTCACCTGAGGAAAAACGGATTGTCGCATACCACGAAGCTGGCCATGCAATTGCCGGATGGTTCCTTGAGCACGCAGATCCTTTGGTTAAAGTATCAATTGTTCCCCGGGGTGTGGCTGCATTAGGATATGCCCAATATCTTCCTAAAGAGCAGTTCCTCTATACCACAGAGCAGCTGCTTGATGGTATGTGTATGACACTTGGCGGACGTGTTGCTGAAGATATTGTGTTTAATAAGATCTCTACCGGCGCACAGAACGACCTTGAACGGATCACCAAGTTGTCTTATGCCATGGTAACAATCTACGGTATGAATGAGAAAGTGGGTAATGTGTCTTTTAACGACACACAAGGCGAATACCAGTTCAACAAACCATATTCTGAAAAGACCTCTGAAATGATTGATATTGAAGTACGTAAGCAGATTGATCTTTCATATCAGCGTACAAAACAGTTATTGACTGATAAACGTGCCGGGCTGGAGAAATTGGCTGAGAAACTATTGGAAAAAGAAATTCTGTTTCAGTCTGATCTTGAGGAAATCCTTGGCAAACGTCCTTTTGATAATCGCACCACTTACGACGAGTTTGTAAACGGAATCGAACCTTCAAATGATATCCCTAAAGAAGCTCTTCAACACGAAGGTGTTGTAGACCATAATATTGATCTACCCGAAAACAGATCAACACAAGACTGATATTTAATACCATAAAAGAGGGGGTTTGACCAAATTGAGCGTCCTCTTTTAAATCCGGTATTCATGAAAGACACTACTTCTAAAGAAAAAATGCTCAAGAAGATCCGTAAGGCGCTTCTTGATAAGAGAGATAATCCATATCCCAATTTGGAAGATACTCCTCTCTACGAACCCTTCACAGACCATATTGACCTTCTTTTTGCCGAACAACTAACGGCAGTAGCAGGAAATTTCGTTTTCTGCGAGGATGATATTCAACTGATAGAAAACCTGCTTCTTCTTGCTGAAGAAAAGAATTGGCGGAAAATTTATTGCTGGGAACCTAAAATGCAGGCTCTCCTAACCAATTATGAATTCCCCCATTACAGTACCGATACAGATTTTTTGAACGCAGAAGTCGGAATAACCGCATGCGAGGCCATTATTGCACGCAATGGTAGTGTGTTAATTTCCAATGGGAATTCGGCAGGAAGGCGTTTAAGTATCTATCCGCATGTGCATATTGTTATAGCGTATACATCACAGCTTGTGTTAGACCTTAAGGATGGCTTTCAAATTCTAAAACAAAAATATCCGGAATCAATCCCTACAATGATCTCCAATATTACCGGTCCAAGTCGAACAGCAGATATTGAAAAAACGCTGGTCTTGGGCGCTCACGGGCCAAAGGAGCTGTATGTTTTTCTTTTAGAAGGATAAAGAAGTTTTCCCGAATCTCTTCATCTTTCCTTCATGTTCAGAATATAGATTTGGTAGATATATTCACCAGAAAATGAAAAAGCTTACGTTAATCAATTACCTGCTATTGAGGTTTGGTATCTCGATGTTCAGATTGTAAGTACTCAAGGTGTTAGCAATTGCTAACCATGTTTATTGTCAGTTTGGCGTGCTGCCGAGCTGAGAGTTGGATCGTTGTGCTGTTGGCGATATACCCTGGAACGATCACATCCAAAACAAAGTTTCCTGAAAAAACTTTTGTTAGCATAACTTTTCCGGCCGCGTCACAAACCGCGGTCCGGCCCAGCGCATCAATACTTATCATCGCTTTAGAGATTGGCTTTCCTGTCTCACTGTCGATCACAGACAGTTCAAGGTCGGCTAAGCCTAAAACCTCTTCTTTTTTTTCTTCCCGAAAAAACCTGGTTTGGGGTATCGTGTAATGTTCAGAATATTCCTCCTGCAGAACTGCACTTGTGCCAATCATATTGCCTAATTTTTTTGACTTAATTACTTAAATCATTGCTAAACATTGTGTGGGGACAAGTTAAGGTGAGAACCATCAATAGTCCATCCGTTATTTAACTATTTCTATATCCGTCAAATAACGGGTATAAAACTAGCAAAATAATCTCGAAGATAACAACATATCTGCTTTTAAACGAATCTCAGGCATTATTTACAAAATAATTTAAGATTACATGAAAAAAATAGGGAGTTTGAAATTATATTGTTTTCCTAATAAACCTAATTAATTATCATGGAAACAACAACAGAAAGTCTGGACCCTAAATGGGAGAAAGCCGTTAAACAGTGCAAAAAATTCAGGGATGAGATCAGATCTTACCCAATTCCGAAAAATAAAATGACAATCTCCTATCTCTTCACACAGGAGGATTTGGATATTTTGTTAAATCAGGGTGGGGCAAAACTAAACGGCATAAGAGCCTACATTGGTTTTGAAGAAATATCGGGCAAACTGTTACCCAGGCTCCATGTCGTTGGATGTGTTAAAGATGGCACCCGTTACAACGATGTAGTTCCATCACAAATTGCTACAAATTCACAGTTTTTAGGTGATTCACTTGAGGAAGGCAGACCGTGTCCAGAAGATTGTGGCACTGAAAACGAACTCAATAACTGATGATTAGGCGGCTACTACAGCTTTCTGATACCTTCATGCCTTTACTGGCGCTTCTCGCTTACGCGCCGGTAATTCGTAAAATACAGGGGAGAGATAAAATCATTCCCTTGTATTTGCTGATCACATTTTTTATAATGCTCCTGTCGAACTTCATGGCTGACAGGTACGTAAACAACAGCTATTTGTACCATGCTTACTCGTTAATAGAGATTGCTCTCTTTTCATATTATATCCGCAAACTGACCGATGACTCGAGTTCCCTAATTAAGTTAATTCTCCCCCTTTACACCGTTTTCTGGATCATAAATCTACTATTCTTCGAAAGCTATTTAAAATTCAACAGCAATTCTTCAGGTATCGCATATCTCCTGCTTATCATTTATTCGCTAAACTATTTTTTATTCCTTTCCAGAAGCGAAGAAATAATGAGTTTTCAAAAAAGTCCTGCGTTCTGGATAGTATCAGGCTTTTTATTTTATTCTGTTCTTAATGTGCTGATAGCAACTATCTACAAATACACCTTCGAGCTGAGCCCGAGCGATAAAAATCTGGTTTTTAATTTTAGTTATGTCTCAAACATCATTAAATTCATCCTGATTATTATCGGAGTTTTATGGTACCCTCACAAATATCGATCTCATTAATATTTATAGGGACTGCCAGTTTAAGCGTACTGCTTATCTTTTTCTACCTTTTATTCATTCAGTATAGCCGAAGAAAGATCGAGCATCTCAAACAAATGAAAGATCTTCAGTTTGAGTATGGACAAACCTTGCTGAAATCACAGCTCGAGATACAGGAGCAGACACTCCGGCACATAAGCCGTGAGATCCACGATAATATAGGCCAGGTGCTTAGCCTGGTATCACTCAATCTGAACACTATCACCGCTCCTGATAAAGAAAAGCTTGTCTTCACCAACGAACTTGTTACTAAAGCTATTGATGACCTGCGCGGGCTTAGCAAGAGCCTTAATCCTGACCGTGTACAGATGATAGGGATAACAGAATCCATCAAGACTGAACTTGATCAGCTTGAGCGCACCGGAATATTTCAAACCAGTCTCGATATAAAGCAAGATCTGAAGGAAATATCACCTGAAAAAACGATCATCTTATATAGAATGGTACAGGAGGTCTTGAACAATATCATAAAACATTCCCGGGCTGATCAGATAGTCGTATCCTTTGAGAGTAACGAAGAAAGCGATCAGATATCTATTGAAGATAATGGCTGCGGCTTTGATCTTGGAAATAATTCTCCGGGCATAGGTCTGCAGAACTTAAGGCAGCGCGCTTCCATGATCAATGCCGAATTAAATATTACAAGCACAATCAACGAAGGAACAACCGTATCTTTCAGCTTAAAATCATAAGTCCCCTATGTATTACGTTACCCTTATTGACGACCATGAACTAATACGACAGGGCCTTTCTTCGCTGATCAATAGTTTTTCAAATTTCCGGGTTCTTTTCGAAGCGGGAAATGGCCATGACTTCATTCAAAAGCTAAAACCTTCTGCTTTGCCTGATCTGGTATTGATGGATGTAACTATGCCCGATATGGATGGCTATGAGACGTGCAATTGGCTTCGGGTTAATCACCCCGGGGTGAAAGTAATAGCCTTAAGTGTCATGGACGATGAAGACGCCATCATCAAAATGTTAAAATCTGGTGCAAAAGGATATCTTCTTAAAAATACGAACCCTGCTGAATTACAATCTGCAATGGAATCAGTTGTAGAGCGGGGCTATCACTTCAATGACCTGGTAAGCAACAAGGTTATAAAGTCCATTAATGATGCAGGGAAGCCTGAACACGAGAAATCAGATATTCATTTGACCGAGCGCGAAATTACTTTCCTCAAGCTTGCCTGTACCGAAATGTCGTACAAAGAAATAGGCCTTGAAATGAATGTGAGCTCCCGGACAGTGGAAACCTTTCGGGATAATCTTTTCGCCAAACTCGATCTAAAAACACGTATCGGGCTTGTTCTATATGCTATTAAAAAGAAGATCTTCGAGCTTTAATTTAATTTCAATCGATCATAAGGCAGAGCAAAAGTACTAATATTTTTAGTATTTTTGCTCTTATGACCCATGTAGAAAATAACAAATTTTTTAAAGGGCGTGGTGCGCAAGTCAACACCCACAATAAGTTTCTTAAAAGCAAATATGTATCTGATCACGAAGAGGGGATCGACGAGCTTATGCTGGAAGATACCGCGACTCAGCTCTTTGAAGAACATCCGAAAAACATAGTTAGTAAATCGAACAGCCCGGATCTGCCTTTCATGCTTTCAATAAATCCATATCAAGGTTGCGAACACGGCTGCCTGTATTGCTATGCAAGAAATGCGCATGAGTACTATGGTTTTAGCCCGGGCCTGGATTTCGAGCGCAAAATAGTTGTCAAAAGAAATGCTGCGGCTCTTCTTGAGAAATTTTTTAACAAAAAGGGCTATGTTCCGGATACCATAATGATGTCAGGAAATACCGATTGTTACCAGCCTATCGAAAGAAAGCTGAAGATCACGAGGTCGCTACTTGAAGTGTTTTTAAAGTATAAACACCCGGTAAGCCTGATTAGCAAGAATAATCTAATCATGCGGGACACGGACATACTTTCTGAATTAGCTAAACTCGATCTCGTCCACGTAGCAGTTACTCTGAACTCCTTAAATGAATCTCTGCGCCTAAAGCTCGAACCCCGAACCGTGACCGGTCAAAGTCGAATAAAGCTAATTTCAAAATTAACAGACCTGAATATACCTGTCAGGCTAATGTGTGCGCCAATAATTCCAGGCCTGAATAGCGACGAAATACCTGTTATTGTTAAAGCTGCTGCCGACGCAGGGGCCTCTGGAGCAAACTTTACACTTGTAAGGTTAAATGGGGCGATTGCTGAGATCTTTACAGACTGGATCCACAAAGCTTTTCCCGACAGGGCAGACAAAGTCCTGCATATGATAGCTAGCTGCCATGAAGGGAAACTGAACGACAGCCGCTGGGGAAAAAGAATGGGTGGCGATGGAAAAGTTGCGGAAAGCATCCATCAGCTGTTCCATATTTCGGTGAACAGATTTATGAAAGGCCGCTTTTTGAAACCTCTTAATATGACTCATTTCAGTCCCGCCGGAGGCAAACAACTCGATTTATTTTAGAGGCAAATATTTATATTAAACGAAACCATCATGAGCATGCCCTTGCATGTGGTGAATACTATGCCTGCCTGCGGTAGGCAGGCTCCTGATAGCCCTGCCTACCCAGGCGGGTTCATAGCCGAAAAAACCATTTATATTAAATGAAAATAGCTTACCTTTAATACACTAAACCATTATAGTCTTCAGTATAGAAACCCTTAATGAGCACTAATATCAAGTCAGTTATTACTGGAACCGGTAGTTATACTCCGGTTAATATCGTATCAAACAATCACTTTTTAGAACATAATTTCTTTGAAAAAAATGGAGAAGCTATCTTGCGGGACAACAGCGAGATAATATCCAAATTTCAGGATATCACCGAGATAGAAGAGCGCCGATATGCAAGCCCTGACCACAATGCATCCGACCTTGGATACTTGGCTGCACTAGATGCGATCGCATCTTCAGGTATCGATCCGGAAACTCTGGATTATGTGATAGTGGCTCATAATTTTGGCGATATCGCCCCCGGAAGCACCCGTCCCAACGTGATTCCAACTTTAGGATCCAGGATTAAACACAGGCTCGGTATAAAAAATCCAGATTGCGTTGCCTATGATCTGCCTTTCGGATGCCCGGGCTGGCTCCAGGGAATGATCCAGGCTGATTATTTTATCCGCTCCGGCGACGCAAAGCGAATTCTTATTGTTGGTACTGAAACTCTGTCACGAGTAACTGACCCTCATGATCGTGACAGCATGATATTCGCCGATGGCGCCGGTGCTACTATCCTCGAAGGCAGGGAAAATACTGAGGCAGGCATTCTGACTCACAAAACCCAAACCCATACATCAGAGGAAGCGTATTATCTGTATTCCGGCAAATCAAGTAATCCCGAATTTGTTTCTGAAGAACAGTATATTAAAATGGATGGGCGAAAGATATATGAATACGCACTGAAGAACGTGCCCCTCGTTATTCAGCAGGCTCTTCAAAAATCAGGCACCGAAATCACAGAGATAAAGAAAGTGCTCGTTCACCAGGCGAATGGTAAAATGGATGAGGCTATTTTAAAAAGGCTTTTTAAACTTTACGGAATTCGTGACGCACCGCACGACGTAATGCCGATGACCATCAGCACATTCGGCAATAGCTCAGTAGCTACCATTCCAACTTTATTAGATGTGATCATGAAAAAGGAAATGAAGGGTCATGAATTTAATCCGGGAGACAGAGTAGTTCTAGCATCGGTTGGTGCGGGAATGAATATCAACGCGATGGTGTATCAATTTTAAGATCCAAAGCTTTACAGACCACCCTTACTAAACCGGCCCAAGCAGGCAAAAAAAAAGCGATTAGAATTCTGATCGCCTTAATTACATTAAATTTTATCTTATGCGCTTGGAGCTTCTTCCAAAGCAAAACCCTCATCAACGATTATCCTTCCGCAATGCTCGCAAACGATAATTCTCTTGCGTTGACGGATATCTAATTGTCTTTGTGGCGGAATCTGGTTGAAACAACCTGAGCAGGAATCACGCTGAATAGTTACAACTGCCAGGCCGTTCTTTGCGTTGTTACGCAGACGGTTGTAGGCAATTAACAAGCGTTCTTCAATATGTTTCTCAGCATCATCAGCTTTATGAATAATGCTTACTTCTTCTTTTTCAGTCTCAGCTGTGATCGTATCTAATTCAGCTTTCTTGACCTCAAGATCCTTTTTTCGTTCTGTGATATTGGCTAAAGCTTTTTCGTAAACTTCAGTCTTATTCTGGATCTCAAATGTGTGCTCCTTGATCTTCTTCTCAGACACCTGAACCTCTAAGCCCTGGATTTCAATTTCTTTTGAAATCGCATCATACTCACGGTTATTCTTAACATCACCGAGCTGAACTTCATATTTCTTGGTTGCAGCAAGCGCTTCCTTGATCATGTTCTTGCGGGTTACAATTGAATCCTCAAGTTCATCAAGCTCCGCTTTTATCTTTTGTATCCGGGTCTCTAAACCAGCAACTTCATCTTCAAGATCAGCAACTTCCATCGGAAGCTCGCCACGTGTTTGACGAATCTTGTCGATTTGGGTATGAAGGGTTTGAAGTTCGAATAGGGTCTTTAATTTCTCTTCTACTGTTTGTTCCATTAAATCAAATAATTTATGGGGTTTGTATTTTGTACTGTTAAACGGAGTGCAAAGTTAGGAAAATTTTCTGTAATTAATTCCAACAATAATTCCTGCGTAAACTGCTCACTTTCAAAATGTCCGACATCCGCAATGACGAGTTTTCCTTCTACATCAAAAAACTCGTGATATTTGAAATCTGCTGTGATAAAAATATCAGCACCGGCACTTATCGAGTTGCTCAAAAGAAAGCTGCCAGCACCGCCGCAAACTGCAACTCTTCGAATCTTTTTTCCCCGAAGGGCAGAGTGTCTGATTACTTTAGCATTAAGCTGCTCTTTGACATGTTTCAAAAAATCAGCTTCGTCCTGGTCTGTCTCAAGGTTTCCTATCATTCCAGATCCCACCTGCAGATAGGGATTGCTTACTGGATAAAGATCATAAGACACCTCTTCGTACGGATGTGCCTCGACTAACCCAGCAATAAGCCGGCGCTCGATGTTTGCCGGGTAAATCGTTTCTATCCTGACTTCCGGTTCCTGATGCCGCTTGTCAATCTCCCCAACATGCGGATCTGTTCCTTCGCCTGCTTTAAATGTTCCCAAGCCTTTGGTGTTATAACTGCACTCTGAATAATTCCCGATCCATCCCGCCCCAGCGTCAAACATGGCTTTGCGTACTTTTTCAGCATCGGTTTCAGGGCAGAAAGTAACCAGTTTCTTTAGAGAGCCTTCTTTGGGTTTCAAGATGGCAGGATCCTTCACTCCGAGCTTATCACAAATCTTCCTGTTTACTCCGACGAGAACATTATCAAAGTTTGTGTGGATCGCATACAAAGCAATATCATTCTTAATAGCTTTCATCACCACCCGCTCCACATAATTTTTTCCATTGAACTTCTTCAAGCCGCGGAAAACAATAGGATGATGTGAAATGATCAGGTTTAATCCGTCGGCTATTGCTTCGTCAACAACTGCCTCTGTGCAATCTAATGAAATAAGGACGCCATTAATTTCTTTGCCAGGGTCACCCACTATCAGGCCTGAATTATCATAATCCTCCTGATATGCAAGAGGGGCAATTGTTTCGAGAAAGGTGGTGAGTTCCCGGAGTTTCACGCCGCCATCATCTTAACCATCTGCAAACTTTCATAAGCAGCCTTTTGGTTATAGTCTGTGGCAATAGATTTATGATTTATAACATCTACTATAGTTCCTATGAAACACAGGCCCATAGTTAAGATATAGAGGATTCCCATTCCCATCTGCCCAACAACAAAACGCTGGATACCAGCAATACCCAGGAAACCCACTATTGTAAATAGCAAAATGTCCTGGGGGCTCTTACGCTTTCCGGAATAAAACATGACAAAGTTTTGAGCCTGACGTTCATCCATACCGGTCATCACCTGTTGAAGGTATGAGTATTCCTCCGGGTTCATGCCACTTAGGTTAATGAGCAGATCTTTTTCCATAATAGAATTTATTTGTGCTCATTAAATTTAAAGCGAATTTTTTAAATAATTGCACTATCCGGAAAATTAGAATGCAAAGGGCGGGAATACCAAACCAATGGTGCTGAAGAGATAGCTTGAATTCACCATGAAGGAAATAACTAATTGACCGCCCCAGTCCGCATCCGGGGCACCAGGAAAATCCAAGATTTTCAATCGGGCAAAAAGTAAAATGGTTTAAAGTTCTGGGGTATGAAATACTAAGCATTAAAATGGCTCCAGACCAAATAATAAGTTCTAAGGGCCATTTTCTAAGCATTACAAATGTTTTTGTTTATTCATTAATATCAGCGAAATCGCCAGATTGAAAAGAATACCGATAAGTACGGCTGCGCTGATTCTGTACATGTAATCAGTGTTCATTACACTAATATTCAATTGCACATAGACAATCGCGAAGAATGCTGCTATCACACCACCGATGATTATAATTTTAAAGCCTTCAAAAAGTCCCTCGAAGAACTCCATCTTTCCCCCCGAGATATGATCGCGATAGCTTTTAATACCAAGATAAAGCCCGATGGCCGGGATTAACATAGATGCCCATTCCATCCATTCCATATTACTGGTTTCTGTCGCTGCGTCTTTTGCATAAACCCCGGCGAAGTGCATGATCAGGATCCAGATACCGCTTAGAACGCCTATAATTATACCGTATTTTGCTGCATTTCCCATTGCGTCGTGTATTTAGATTAATATATGTTTAACTGCATATCTAACACCAAAATCTTACAACTGTTTTGGACAACCCCGCTCTCTCAAATTATTTTTTAACTTTAAAGAACAATGAAATTCTATTAAATATAGTTTATTTAATAGAAACGTAAAGTAAATAATGCCGGGGAATTAACCTGATCCGCCGTTTTATTTAGTTTACTCGTATATTTGCGTTCGAAATTCAGCGTGTGACTATCCGGGATATTTTAAATCAGTATAAGGCGGATCCCCGTGTAGCCAGTATGGCAGAAGCCCTTAAAGCCGGCGGAAATCAGCGGGTTCATCTTAGAGGTCTCATCGGATCAAGCGATTCGGTGCTGGCGACAGCCTTGTACTTCCTGCAGCATAGGCACATGATTTTTGTGCTTCCAGAGCGTGAAGAAGCAGCATATTTTCTAAGCGATCTTGAAAATCTTCTTGAAAAAGAGATCCTGCTTTTTCCCTCATCTTTTCGCAAATCATTTGAATTCACGCAAGTGGACAGCAGTAATGTGCTGCAGCGAGCTGAGGTTTTGAACGAGCTTATTCACTTAAGTGAGTTTGGGAAAATAATAGTTACCTATCCCGAAGCCTTAGCAGAAAAGGTAATAGATCGCGATGCACTTGAAAAAAATACGCTGGAGATCGCAACTGGAAATAAGCTGAGCATTGATTTTATAAACGAGTTTCTGGTAGAGTATGATTTCAATCGTGTCGATTTTGTTTATGAGCCCGGTCAGTTTTCCGTTCGCGGGGGAATCGTTGATATATTTTCATTCTCACATGATCTCCCGTATCGCGTGGAATTCTTCGGCGATTTCATCGAAAGTATCCGGACTTTCGAGATTGAAGATCAGCTTTCTGTTGAGCAGGTTAAAAGTATTACTATCGTTCCAAACGTCCAGTCAAAATTCCTCACCGAACATAATATTTCACTCCTAGAATATATAGAGAAAGATACCCTGGTTTGGTTTAAGGATGTTCAGTTTACGCTGGACGTGGTAAGAACCGGTTTCAAAAAAGCGGTGGAGTTCTGGAAGGCTCTATCGGCTGAAGATAAAAACCAGAATCCTCAGTGGATAGATCCTAAGTTTAATTTCACAGATGAAAAATTGCTGGCAGATCAGCTTCGGGATTTTGCAATAGTAGAGTTTGGGAAGCAGTTTTTTTATGAGCCGACTTCCACAATATCGCTTGACATTAAGCCGCAGCCATCCTTCAATAAGGATTTTAGCCTTCTTATCCACAACTTCAAAGAGAACGAAAAAGCCGGTTTGGAAAACCTGATCTTCACGGACTCGTCAAAACAGATTGAACGGCTTTACAGTATTTTCGAGGATATAGATCCTTCTGTGAAGTTTAAGCCGGTGCATCTCTCACTCAGGGAGGGCTTTATAGACCTTGGGCAAAAGCTCGCCTGCTATACCGATCACCAGATCTTCGACAGGTACTACAAGTACAAACTAAAAAAAGGATATACGCGCTCGCAGGCGATCACGCTTAAAGAACTTCGCGAATTAAAACCCGGAGATTATATCACCCATATCGATCACGGTATCGGAAAGTACGCCGGCCTTGAGAAAGTTGACGTCAACGGGCGTTCCCAGGAAATGATCCGGCTGGTTTATGCTGATAACGATCTTCTTTATGTGAACATCAACTCCCTCAACCGGATCTCTAAATATTCCGGAAAGGATGGGACCATCCCAAAAATGAATAAGCTCGGCACGGATGTATGGGATAAATTAAAAAAAACCACTAAAAAAAAAGTTAAAGACATAGCCCGGGACCTGATCAAGCTTTACGCGATAAGAAAAGCGCAAACAGGAACGGCGTTTTTGCCTGACACCTACCTGCAGACGGAGCTTGAAGCTTCTTTTATTTATGAGGATACTCCGGACCAGGTAAAAGCGACAGCCGATGTTAAAAAGGATATGGAATCTCCGCATCCTATGGACAGGCTTGTATGCGGTGATGTGGGTTTTGGGAAAACGGAGATAGCTATCCGGGCTGCGTTTAAAGCTGTTGCCGATAGCAAGCAGGTTGCCATTCTCGTTCCAACAACAATACTTGCTTTACAGCACTTTAAAACTTTCACATCGCGTTTAGCTGATTTTCCATGCAACATTGATTATATCAATCGCTTTAAATCTGCCAGGCAGATCAAAGAAACGCTTCAAAAACTTGCTGACGGAAAAGTTGATATTATAATCGGCACACATCGCATCGTCAGCAAGGATGTTAAGTTCAAGGATCTGGGCTTGTTGATCATTGATGAAGAACAAAAGTTTGGTGTTGGTGTCAAAGAAAAACTCAAACAGTTCCGGGCTAATGTAGATACGCTGACACTGACCGCCACCCCAATCCCGCGAACGCTTCACTTCTCTTTAATGGGCGCCCGGGATTTAAGCATTATTAGTACTCCTCCGCCTAACAGGCAGCCTGTTGTTACGGAATTGCATGTGTTCAATGAAAAGCTTATTAAAGAGTCGGTGGAGTACGAAATTGACCGCGGCGGCCAGATCTTCTTCATTCATAACAGGGTTCAGGATCTAATGCAGCTAGGGGGCCTAATAAACACGCTTGTTCCGAAAGCACGAATTGGTATTGCTCATGGGCAGCTTGAGGGCGATGCCCTTGAAGACGTCATGCTTAAATTTGTTTCTGGTGAGTACGATGTTCTTGTTGCTACTACCATCATCGAAGCCGGTCTCGACATTGCCAACGCAAATACTATCCTGATCAACCATGCCCACATGTTTGGTCTGAGCGATCTGCATCAAATGCGGGGTCGCGTGGGACGCTCAAATAAAAAGGCTTTCTGTTATTTGTTAAGCCCGCCCTTATCTACCCTGACCAATGAAGCACGAAAGCGGCTTAGCGCGATAGAAGAGTTCTCCGACCTTGGCAGCGGCTTTAATGTGGCGATGCGGGACCTGGATATCCGCGGAAGCGGGAACTTGCTTGGAGCTGAACAAAGCGGATTCATAGCTGAAATAGGTTTTGAGATGTATCATAAGATACTGGACGAAGCGATCCAGGAATTAAAGGATGATGAATTTAAAAATCTTTTCACTGAAGAAAAGCCAAGGCCATTCATTTCCTTCACACATGTCGATACGGATCTCGAAGTAATGATCCCTGATGAATATGTGACCAACATTGCAGAGCGTTATAACCTGTATACTGAGCTTTCAAACATTGAGAGTGAGACAGCTTTAGATGAATTCAGGCAAAAGCTCGTCGATCGTTTTGGCCCGGTGCCTCAGCAAGTGGATGAGCTGATAAATACCTGGCGCTTACAGTGGTTCGGAAAAATGATCGGGTTTGAAAAGATAACCTTTAAGAAAGGAGTGCTGCGGGGTTATTTTATAAGCAACCAGCAATCTGCTTATTACGAAACCGAACAGTTTGGCCGCGTTTTACAATTTGTTCAGGCACATCCCCGGATCTGCAATCTGAAAGAGGTTAAAAGCTCATTGCGATTAGCTATTGACCATGTTGGCACTTTGGACATGGCTATTGAAATGCTGCAGGAAATTGCCCTATCGGAACCGGTTACTCATTAATCTGGTAGGTGATTGGCTGAACATAAGACGTTCTTACAGGCTTACCCTCCGCCATTCCAGGCTTCCATGCGGGAGATAGTTTCAACACTCGTATTGCTTCTTCATCGCAGCCGTTGCCAATTCCCTTAATAATTTTAAAGTCCGTAAGGGATCCGTTTTTTTCAACAACAAATCCAATGTAAACCTTGCCCTGGGTTTTACTCTCGCGGGCTTTAGCCGGATATCGTATAGCCGAACCCAAAAATTTGCCAAGACCCCTTGATCCGCCCTGAAATTCCGGGGCTGTCTCAACACTGCCCAAATCATATAGCTTTCCTTCGTAACGGGAGTCGGGAGTCACGGTTTCTGCCGGTGTCGAAGTGGCAGGGGTTAATGGTTTCTCCGCAGCATCAACAGGTTCCGGTTCCCATCCAGTTTCTTCACCGACCACGCTATCCTGAAGACCAAGATCAAAGGAAACGAGGTTTTTAATTTCCACTTCCCGTAGGGAGCTAATCTTTCCTTCTTCATTAATGACCATCTCGTACTTTACGTCAGCAGTCTCCTCTTTGTTCACGGAGCTCTTTACATAATTCACCCTCGCCCAATATGTTGCTATTAAGTCGGCACCGCTTCGATCATAATCTAATGAAGAAACTATCCACTGAAGATTCAGGTTCTTCATTTCGCTGCTCCGTTTATAATACAGATCCTTTAAACGCTTATATGTGAGATTATGATAGTTAAAATAGGTTTGTGTAATCGGCGAAAAATAACTTGGCGGATCAAAATAGCCTCGTCGCTGATCAGTATAGAATGCTTCAATAAATTTTATGAGGGAAGTTCTGACCTCCGTGTCGGTCATACTTGCATTTTCGTTTAGAGCATCCGAATTGTCATCATCAATAACAGTTACAACTTCCTGTTTCTTAGAAAAGAGTCCGTTTAGATTATCAACGAACAAGGTGAGATATCCCATAACAAGGATGATAACACCCAAACCAATACCCATATACAGCAGCGATTTATCTTTTTTGATATCTCCTTCAATACTTTCCTGTTGGGAATCAACCGGTTTTTTCATCATACAGATTTGGTCTGAAAAATTCGATTATGAACCCTCCTGTCATGCTACGTTATTTCGATCAGAAGGTTTGTACGAATTGCAAATATACAAATACGAGAGGTGCGGCTAGTAATAATCCATCAAAACGATCCAATAATCCACCATGCCCGGGAAGTAAAGAACCCGAATCTTTGGTAGACAAACTTCTTTTAAGCATAGATTCGGATAGATCGCCAAGTGTTCCGGCTGTCATAATGATAATCGCCATGCCGATCCATTGAATCAGGGAAAGCTCATCAAAATAAATAGAAATAATGAAAGCTGCAACCAGGCTCGTAAACATTCCGCCGGCAAAACCTTCCCATGATTTTTTTGGCGAATGCCGCTCGAACAACTTATGTTTACCAAGGTTAACCCCAAAAAGATATGCACCCGTATCGCTGGACCATAACAGAATCAGAAAAGCCAGCGGATAATGGAACGAATAAGAGCCATCTACAAAGGCCGTAGCATAAAAAAAGCAAAAAGGTACAGCTGAAAAAAGCACTCCGAAAATGGTATAAGAAATGTTGTGAAATGGATTTGAATGCTTTCTGTAAAGCTCTGCGACGATGATCATGATGGTTACCGGAACACAAATAAGCATGTTGATTAACGGTTCGCCCTGGAAAAGATACATGCTGAGCGGCAGATAGATACTGATCACGAGTGCGAGCCCCCAGCGCTTCTGTGGTTTTACTTCCTCTGTAGTTACCAGCTTGTAAAATTCTTCCGTGCAAAGCGTACTTAATATTAAAAAAAACAGTGTGAATGCGTACGCGCCAAGAAGCACCGAGGCAAGCATTACACCTACAAAGAAAAATCCCGTTACAGCCCTGGTCTTCATTAAAGCTCGTTTTTAATAATTATTTCAAGCGCCTTTTGAAAATTGGCTTCATGGATATAAACCTCAACTTCACCCAGGCGGTATGGAAAGCCCTGTTTATTCATTATTATCGCCTCAATTTCATTGTCTATTAAAACCTGCCTCACAAGCTCCGACTTAAAAAAATCTGCCGAGGTATAAATTTTAATCCAGCCTGCTTCCATCCGTTCGTTTATATAAACTTACACCATATTTCAAGGAAGTGCTATAAAAAGTCCACAGTAATGCACTGCAGGCCAGAGAGCTAATTATATAAACATAAAAAGCTACAGGATCGGGCTGATCAAGTTTATCTAAGGAAATACCCTGTCTCTGGTAAACATAAGCTGTTATAATAGCTACCGCATTGTTCATGAAGTGAGCCAAAATGGGGATCCAGATAGTGCCACTCCAGACCAGGAGGTATCCAAAAAGTGCACCTAATAACATCCGCGGAAGAAATCCATAGAACTGTATATGTATTGCGCTAAAGATTATTGCTGTTAGCCATATAGCAACATGCTTATTGTCCGTCCACTTCCCAAAGATCTTTTGAAGACACCCCCGGAAAATTAATTCTTCACCTATTGCCGGGATTATTGCAAGCATTAAAATATTGAATAGTAATACTCCGGGAGAATTCATTTTCAACAACTGCTTCGTCATTTCAGCCATCTCCAGTTCCTTATTAAGCATCCACAGTTCAATGCCTTTTAAGAAACCTGGTAGTTTCATACTTTTGTTAATCTGGGCGCTAAGCTCCAGCATGGGGCCGGAAGTAAGCATGATCAGCACCGCAAGTATTATAAGTATATATGGAAAGCCTCTGAACTGCAAATAATCCGTCCAATTCTTACTCTCAAGCCTTGCAAAAAATAGCGCTGGTACGACAAACATACCCGTAGAAATGAACAGCTGAAGAAGTTTGATAATCTCAATAGAGGACGCCGCACCGGTCGAAGCATTGAGCATTTCTTTCATCCCATAAATAGCTATTACAGCGATAAAGGCAAGGATCGTAAACACTAAAGCTCCTGCAAACATGAGCAGCACAAGTAAAAGCAACGAGAGAAAAGGATGACGCTGTGTTGACGCGGGTTTTAGCATACTGGTTAATTATTTGTAATTTTGCGTTTTAAACGCTGATTACAAAGGCTGAAAGATAGTTAATGTCTGTTAAGATTGGAAATATAGATTTAGGTGAGTTCCCGCTTTTGCTGGCTCCCATGGAGGATGTTAGCGATCCGCCCTTCCGTTTTGTTTGTAAACAGAATGGGGTGGATATGATGTACACCGAGTTTATTTCCTCTGAAGGCTTGATCCGGGATGCCGCTAAAAGCGTAGCGAAGCTTGATATTTTCGAATACGAGCGTCCTATTGGGATCCAGATATTTGGAAGTGAGATTGAATCAATGCGCGAAGCAACTAAAATTGCATCAGCTGCTCGTCCAGACCTTATTGACATAAATTACGGCTGCCCGGTTAAAAACGTAGCATGCCGTGGTGCTGGTGCAAGCCTTCTGCAGGATATCGACAGAATGGTGCTAATGACTAAGGCTGTTGTTGAATCTACCCATCTTCCGGTGACCGTTAAAACCAGACTCGGCTGGGACGATAATACTAAAAACGTTTACGAAGTGGCCGAACGCTTACAGGATGTTGGCATCCAGGCTCTTACTATTCACGGCCGTACAAGGGCGCAGATGTACAAAGGAGAGGCTGACTGGTCGCTCATTCGCGAGATAAAAAGAAACCCAAGGATCAAGATCCCAATTTTCGGCAATGGTGATGTGAATTCTATTGAGAAAGCTGCCGACTGGCGAATGGAATATGAAATAGATGGTATCATGATAGGCAGAGCTGCCATTGGGTACCCCTGGATATTCCGCGAAATAAAACACTTCTTCAAAACCGGGGAGTATCTGCCGGAACCAACCATATCAGAAAGAGTGGAAGTCTGCCGGACACACTTCGAAAAATCTATTCTCTGGAAAGGCGAAAAAACAGGCATTTTTGAGATGAGACGCCATTATTCTAATTACTTCAAAGGAATACCAGATTTCAAAGAGTACCGGATGAAATTAGTGTCCCTGGAAAGCATTCCTGATATTCACTCAACGCTCGAAGAAATAAACGAACGTTTCCAAATAGAAATGGCCTAATTATTGGGTTTATTTTTATATTGCCCTTATCAAAACTCTTTTAATATGGTAACCAAAATTACTGATGGCGTTAAAATATCGGTAGAAACTATTTACCAGCCTGAATATTCAAACCCGGCTAATGAGCATTTCATGTTTGCTTATCGGGTTAATATTGAAAATCTCACCGAAAACAGTGTGCAGCTGCTTAACCGCCACTGGTATATTTTTGATTCAAACGGAACAAAGCGCGAAGTGGACGGGGAGGGTGTCGTTGGCCAGCAGCCTGTCATCGAACCAGGCGATAATCATGAGTATGTTTCCGGGTGCAATCTCAAGACTGACATGGGCAGCATGAAGGGATCCTACGAAATGGAAAGGATAGTCGACGGGGCGAAGTTCAGCGTCAACATTCCTGAATTCTATCTTGTAGCACCTTACAAGCTTAATTAACACCGCTTCTTCATATTACAGGATTTTATACAAAGGGAGACCCGTGGTTGGGTTTTGTCCGTACTTTTCGCAAAGCTCTGCCAGAATATCTTCATGTGAGACTGCCACGTTCATAACCGTATCATTTCCTCCGTAATAGATATATATCTCCCCATTTTCCCTACGGATAGCACCGCAGCAGAATACAACGTTTGGGACATGGACATACGCATCGTCCGGAACTTTGCAATCCGATTTTGAGGGAAACAGAATGGGAATATTTGAAACTTTTACCTGCGCTGGATCATCCAATTGATGCAGCGCCACACCAAGAACATAAGGGTTTCCATCCATCGTACTTCTTACACCGTGAAAGATATTGATCCATCCATGTTTTGTCTTTATTGGCGGAGCGCCAGGGCCGATCTTATCGGAAAAACTGCCAGGGCCGTCACTTTGCAGCATAACCGGCTCTTTTCTGATTTCCCAGACTGACCTTTCCCAGTTGTCAATAGACCCGATTTGGATTTGTTTAAAGATGCCTCCAACATGTTGCTTCGTGTGATCGTTAGGCCTAAAAAGCCCGTAATATTTACCCTTTATTTTTTCCGGAAAGATAACGACGTTCCTCATGTCTGTCTGAAGAAGGGGCCCATGCCTTAAAAAAGTTTTAAAGTCTTTTGTACTAATCAACGAAACCCGGACCCGATGGGCTATCGAGGCATGATATGCGCTATAGGTGATTAAATACGTATCGTCGATCTTCGTTATCCGGCCATCTTCCAGGCCGCCCTGCTCATTCTCTATTAATTCATCAACAGCTGCTCCCTGAGCAAACTTATCCACCCTTGAGCACGGAACCAGGGCCGGCTTCAGATCTATCCGCCAGTTGTCAAGGCCGTTCTTACTTCGCGCGATACCAAGCACCGAAATTCCGCTCCTCAAATGCGACCTGAAAAGCATCAGGACTTCCCCGCCATATTCCGTAATACCTGCATTATGGACTGTTATAGTTTGCAACTGAGGCTCGGCCCATATCTTGTTTACTTGGGCGCTGGTAACGATCGGATTATTTTCATACCTGATCGCTGGCTTTAATAAACTGGGTTTTCTGCTCATACTCACGAATTAATAGGTACATCTGCCTAACAAACTACCCAGAGCCTGGTTTTTAATAAAATAAAAAAGCCAGGTTGTTGGCCTGGCTTAATTGTCTTATATTATTTGTTCTGAGCAGATATTAGTCTCTTCTGCCTACCAACATACTTGCGTAATAAACCAGGGTTGCAAGTGAACCAAGAGCTGCAACTACATAGGTCATTGCCGCCCACCAAAGTGCATCTTTTGCCTGATCATGCTCGAGAGTCGTCTGCATAATGCCTCTGTTACTCTGCAGCCACGCTAACGCCCTGTTACTTGCGTCAAATTCAACCGGAAGCGTAATGAAAGCAAATAGAGTTACAAAAGCCAGTGCGGCTACACCAATTGCGAGAACCATGATATTACCTGAAAAAATAAGGAGCATAACACCAATCATTAAGGTCCATTGAGTGATTTTCGAAGCAACATTAACCGCCGGAACTACAGCCGATCTAAACTTCAGCCAGTTATAAGCCGTAGCGTGCTGAACCGCGTGGCCGCATTCGTGAGCAGCAACCGCAGCTGCCGCAACACTCCGCCCGTGATAAACTTCGGGGCTAAGATTTACAGTCCGGTCCGCCGGATTGTAGTGGTCTGTTAACTGGCCCTCGACAGAGATCACCTTTACATTGGAGATCCCATTGTCGTTGAGCATTTTTTCTGCTATATCTTTTCCGCTCATGCCCGATCCAAGGGGCATTTCGGAGTATTGCTTAAACTTGCTTTTGAATCTCCATTGAACTCCAAAGCTGATCACAGCAATAACAATCATTAATATAAGTCCCATAATCTTGTTTTTTGTAAAGTATATTCAATAACTATTCCGAATAAAATTAATCACAAATAATTTACCTTTAACATACATGGGGCATAATTTTTCATACTGGGAGAAGGAATCATTTCTCACTGGTTTTGATGTGATCATAATTGGCAGTGGCATCGTTGGCCTGAGTGCCGCGCTCCATTTAAAAACAAAAAGCCCGGCGCTTCGCATCTGTATCCTTGAAGCAGACTTCCTCCCATCGGGCGCCAGTACCAAAAATGCCGGTTTCGCATGCTTTGGAAGCATTTCTGAGGCACTTGATGAGATAAATTCCGGTGGTGAAGACAACTTTCTGCAACTAGTTGAGATGCGTTGGAAAGGCCTTTTGAAACTCCGCAGAAATTTGGGTGATGCTTCCATTAGTTTCAAACAGTACGGCGGATATGAGATCTTTAAAGAGTCGGAAGAAACCTTTGCCCAAGATTGTATTGAAGAGATAGATCACCTGAACAAGCTCATACAACCTATTGTTGGAAAGCATGACATTTATGCAGTGTCTAATGCTAAAATAGCAGAGTTTGGCTTTTCCGGAATAACGCAGCTGATTGAAAACAGGTACGAAGGCCAGATCGATACGGGTAAGATGATGAGCTCCCTTATCGCTAAAGTTGCTGGTATTGGGGTACAGATCTTTAACTCATGCCGGGTCGATAGTGTCGAGAACGAAGGTGTGCGTCATACCGTGAAAACGAATCATGGAGATTTCGATGCTAAATCGGTTATAATAGCCACAAATGCTTTTGCAAAAGAGCTGCTTCCAGAACTCGATGTCGTTCCAGGCAGGGGTCAGGTATTAGTTACGGCGCCAATCGATAATTTGAAAGTAAAAGGTGCCTTTCATTATAACCGGGGCTATACCTATTTCCGAAATATTGACAACCGCATATTGCTTGGGGGGTTTCGTAACCTCAATTACGATGTGGAGCAAACCAGCGAGCCAGGAGTTACAGATGTGATTCAAACAGCACTCGAAAATCTTCTCAGAGACACTATTCTCCCGGGACAAAATCCTATGATTGAACATCGCTGGAGTGGCGTAATGGGTTTTGGTCCGGAGCTGAGTCCCGTAGTAAAAGAGATTCGCGCCGGATTATATTGTGCTGTCCGCTGCAGCGGGATGGGGATTTCAATGGGCAGCCTTCTTGGTGAGCAAGTTGGCGAGCTTGTAGCTCTGTAATTCCGCATCCAAAATTTGTATTTTTGATAAAATTTTTAGCAATGGATATTTCTATTATTCTTGGAGCGGCGCTTATTTTGATGATCATCCTGTTCTTTTTCTCAAAGAATTCGGGCAGATCGGGGATACCGGGAGAGCTGGCCGGGATAAAAGCCGATAATGATGAATTAAAGATAGGCCGTGCAAAAGCTGAGGAACGTGCGGAATATCTAAAGACAGAAGTGGAGTATCTAAAGTCGCAGCTGATTTTGGAAAGAGAGAAACTATCTGATGCGATGCAGTCGCTGGAAAGTTCGCGATCTTATTTTAAAGCCCAACAGGAGAAAATTGAAGAGCAAAAATCGGAGATAAAAAACAATCAGGAGAAATTCAACAAGGACTTTGAGCTGATAGCTTCACGGATCCTGGAGGAAAAGACAAATAAGTTCACCGAACAGAACCGCGCCAATCTTGACATCCTGTTAAATCCGCTTAAAGAAAATATCAAGGCCTTTGAAGAAAAAGTTGAGCGGGTTTACAAGGCAGAATCTGATGAACGCAATGTTTTAAAAGGCCACATCGGCCAGCTCATTGAGCAATCTAATCTGATGAGCCTTGAAACCCAAAATCTCACCAAAGCATTGAAGGGAGATAACAAGAAACAGGGCAACTGGGGAGAGATTATCCTGGAAAGGGTACTTGAGCGGTCAGGCCTTGTTAAGGATCAGGAGTACCGTATTCAGGCTAGCCTCCAGACTGGTGAGGGTGTCCGGTTTCAGCCGGATGTGGTTATTGACCTGCCAGATGATAAACACCTCATTATTGATGCAAAGGTCTCATTGATCGCTTATGAGCGCCTGGTAAACTGTGAAAATGATGAAGAGACCGAGCTGTTCCTTCGTCAGCACATCGCATCTATCAGAAGTCATGTAAACGATCTTTCATCAAAAAATTACAGCGAGCTGTATAAGATCAACTCACCCGATTTCGTCATGCTTTTCATCCCAATTGAATCCTGCTTCAGCATAGCGGTACAAAAGGATGCGGAATTGTTTAACTATGCCTGGGACAAACGGGTGGTTATTGTAAGTCCTTCGACCTTGCTGGCCACACTGCGCACGATAGCAAGCATGTGGAAACAGGAAAGGCAGAACCGTAATGTCATGGAAATAGCCCGTTTAAGCGGCGAGATGTATGACAAATTCGTCGGCTTCATCGGCGATATGGACAGTATCGGAAAAAACATAAAACAAAGCCAGGATGCCTATGACCGGGCGGTGAACAAATTATCAAGCGGCCGCGGTAATCTGTCGATCACTGCCGAAAAAATTAAGAAACTTGGCGCCAAAACGAGTAAGCAATTGGATCAACAGATAATTGGGGAGGATGAATAGGGGAAACATCTCCTGCTTAAGGTGAGGCGATCCTTAGTAACATCTCAGAATAACCACCGCAACCTCACCGTGATCCTTGTACGGTTGGAAGGGGATAAACCGGCTTGGGAGCCGTCATATCTTTCTTTTGCGCTATCGCCAACGTAGATAGTGCAGCGAGAATAAAAGCGCTTATGATTTGATATTTCACGACTTTATATTTTAGCTTACTCTGCGGAATGTTTTAATGAATTCCAGCCCTGAGCCTTTATAGGGTGTACTTTCTCCGATTTAGAAATGAGGTTGCATCCGGCAGAAGCCTCAGTTATATGGCCGATGATAGAAATATCGGGGTTATTTTTAATCTTTTCAAAATCCGACTGCTTAATTGTGAATAGCAGCTCATAATCCTCACCCCCGTTCAAAGCACAAACAGTAGGATCAATACCAAAATCACGGGCGGTATCGTAAGTCATTGGATCAATAGGGATTTTCTCCTCGTATAAGTTACAGCCCTTGTCAGATTGCTTACAGATGTGAAGGATCTCGGATGCCAGGCCGTCTGATACATCTATCATTGAAGTCGGTTTAATCTTCATTGATTTTAAAGCTTCTACGATATCCTTACGGGATTCTGGTTTAAGTTGACGTTCAACGATATAATCTTTTCCTTCAAGATCTGGCTGAATATTCGGATTATCCAGGAAAATACCTTTCTCCCTCTCCAGCAGCTGCAGGCCGATATAAGCTCCGCCTAAATCGCCCGAAACACATATCAGATCACCCTCGTTTGCCCCATTCCGATAACAGATATCCTTTTCATCAGCATATCCAATACTGGTTACACTAATAACAAGTCCTTGTTTTGATGCAGTAGTATCGCCGCCAACAAGATCCACTTCATATTTTTCACAGGCTACGCTGATGCCCTGATATAACTCTTCAACGGCTTCCAGTGGAAACTTGCTTGATAGTCCAATAGATACGGTCACTTGTGTCGCCGTACCGTTCATTGCATAAATATCGCTAAGGTTGGCCTGAACTGCTTTATATCCCAGATGCTTTAGCGGGGTGTACGCCAGATCGAAGTGAATACCTTCCAGCAAAAGATCGGTTGAAATTAGCGCCTTTTTGCCTTCAAAATTCAATACTGCTGCATCGTCGCCTATCCCTTTGACAGATGATTTATTCCTTATTTCGAAGTTTTTCGTCAGATGATCAATAAGGCCGAACTCGCCTAATTGCCCAATCTCTGTAATTCCCTTATTTTCAAACATGATAATCCTTACTAAAATACAAAGGTGCTAAAATTTAAAGGAAGAGCTATCGGGGCCTAGGGCAATTTATACAGCAGCTTCATTTTATGATATTCAGATTGAGGAACCTGAACCAGTACCGGATTTTTAGATTTATCGAGAAAACTGATCAGCTTTAATATGTTAGCTTCAGTCATAGCTGTGCAGCCGGCAGTTGGTGCCGTGCTTTTACTCCAGATATGCATAAAAATACAAGATCCTTCGCCGGGTGTTGCTGGCTTAACATTATAGTCAACAAAGATTCCGTATTTATATACATCGCTTTTCATACGCATAGTTTCTGCAGAACTCCAGTCCTTTTTGATTGTATCCGACTTAACAATCTGATTGTAATACGCTGATTTAACATCATCCACGCAAAACGTCCTTTGATCAACTTTTAGCGAATTCATCTTAGATGAGATATCCTGGTATCCGAATAAGCCCGTTAAATAAAAAATTCCCGCGGGTGCGTTTCCGTCACCTTCCTTCTTGAGCTTGCCTTTGTTTAAAAAATTATCGTGCAGGCCCCGGCCCCAGGCTAATCCGCTTCTGCCGGTAACGATTGGAATATCTTTTAAAACCGCTTCCCATTTATTGTTTTTCCACTGGTAGCTGGTCATTTTACCGTCGATCTTATTCCAGCCAGTGGTTGTTACCACGACGAGCTGAGAGGTTTTCATACGCTGATGAATACCCGGGGTTTGATCAAAAAGAAGTGTAAATAATATGAGGGGCAAAAATCTCATGCTGCTGCGGCACTAGCTTTTTTAAGCCAGTTCTTTCCTTCCGTAAAGCGGGTAACCATCATGGCGCAGACCGTATCGCCGCATGCATTTAACAATGTGGCCATCGGGTCGACGAGCGTTCCAATGATCATAACAACCGGTAGCATCTCCACAGGAAAATCATAAACTGTCATCACGAGGATCTCTCCTATATAACCTCCATTTGGTATCCCGCCTTCTACAGTGCTTACTATTATTGTAATTCCAAGGGCAACCAGGATTGTATACGGGTCTGTAAAATCCCTGCCCATGATTGCGAAAACAGCCGCAATTTTAACAATTGATGATATGCTCGACCCGTCTTTATGAAGGGGTGCACCCAGAGGAATGGCGAGGTTCGCGATATGATCCGGCACCTTCATCGCTTTTACCGCTGCTAGATTTGCAGGAATTGTGGCAACACTGCTGCAAGTACTTAATGCGGTAAAAGACGGGATAATATTATTTTTCCAGTAGATATTAACACCGGGAATTCCGGCGGCAATAAAGGCATAAAGGCTGAAAAACACTATAAAATACAATGTGCAAAGCCCGTAATAAATTGCCATAGAGTGGGCATAGGTTCCAAACAACTGTGGTCCAAATACCCCTATTTGATAGGCAAAATATGCACCCAAGCCTATTGGCGCAAGCTTCATAATGAGCATCAGCAATTGCTTCATCACCTCATCTCCACCCGTAAGAAACTTTTTAAACGGCTCTCCAGCTTCTCCTGAACGCGACGCTGCAAAACCCACAAGGAATGAAAATATAATGAATGCCAGCATGCTCTTACGGGATAAAAGTTCGTAAAATTCATTAACTGTTAACAAACTGGCAGCCTGGTCCCCAAAGCTTTGCGGTTTTATTTGCTCAGTTACTGTGGCAACTGTTTCAATATTCTGAGGGAGCGGGAACATCCATACGGCAAGCACTGTAAGAATCGCTGATATTAGTACCGTGCCAACAAAAACGGCGAACATAATGACCATAACCTTGCCCATTTTTTTTGTTCGGTCGATGTTCGCAATCGAAGAAGATATAGCGAAAAATATAAGCGGAATAACAGCTGTAAAGAGCAGGTTTAAGAAAATATCCCCTATGGGTTTTAATACTTCAACCTGCTTACCTAATAATAAACCTAAAATAGTTCCGGAAATAATTCCAATCAGCAATAAAATTATACTGCTGTAATTATTCAAAAAATACGATCGCTTAAATATCATTACAAGCCGAGTTTAGCAGATATTTCAAGCATACGTTCTATTGGTTTTTTAGCCTTAATAATTACATCCATCGGAACAGTTACTTCTGGTAGTCCATTTTTAAGACACAGGTAAAGCTTTTCCAAGGTATTTCTTTTCATATGCGGACAGTCATTGCAAGCACAAGCGTTATTTGGCGGCGCCGGGATAAATATTTTTCCGGGATTCGCCTTTTCCATTTGGTGTATTATTCCACTTTCCGTCGCTACTATAAATTCCTTTGCGGGATCATTAATTGTGTATTTTAATAATCCTGTGGTTGATCCTATGTAATCGGCCATTTGCAAAACAACTTCCTCACACTCCGGATGTGCTATAAACTTCGCCTCCGGATGCCGTGATTTTAGCTTCATTATCCGTTGCTGAGAGAAAATTTCATGCACCATGCATGCACCATTCCATAACACCAGATCTCTGCCGGTTTTTTTAGCCACCCATGCACCTAAATTTCGATCAGGTCCAAAAATTATCCTCTGTTCTTTAGGCAGGCTTTCAACTATCTGTACGGCATTGGAAGAAGTACAAACAATATCACTCAAAGCTTTCAACTCTGCAGTACAATTTACATAAGTTATAACCAGATGATCCGGATATTTCTCTTTAAATTTTGCAAATAGCTTTGGAGGACAACTATCTGATAAAGAACAACCTGCTTTTAAATCTGGCAGTAAAACTTTTTTCTCAGGAGATAATATTTTGGCTGTTTCGGCCATAAAATGAACTCCTGCAAATACAATAATTTCAGCATCTGTTTTTGCTGCTTCCTGTGATAAACCCAGGCTATCACCGATGTAGTCGGCTATATCCTGAATATCCGGTTCCTGGTAATAATGAGCCAGGATAACGGCATTCTTCTCTTTTTTTAATCGGTCTATTTCCTCAAAAAGATCCAGCGCCGGATCAATTGGCTCATCAATAAAACCTTTTATATTTAGTTCTTCTAAGGTATTCATTTATCAACTATTCAATAAATACAATTTAATATTTAAAATAAATACTATTGTTTATTAGGGTGTTGGTTATGTTAGAAAGTATTTATACATTTTGGTGAAATTATTGTTTTTGATTAATTATAAACAATATTTCCACATTATCTGATAGCTATCTATCTCATTACTAAATAGTTTATTTATCCTAATCTTTTTTTAAAACATTATATGTGCAGTTTTTGCTATTAGTAAAAAGTGGAATACTTTGGTTATTAGTCTCAAAAATAAATCAAAAATAAGGTAAAATCAGATCAAACGCTTTACTTATTAGTCTGTTTATAAAATAGTCAACCATAATTACCACTAAATTAACATCTTTGATGCGGTTGTTAACAATATGTAGTATTAAGCACTTTATTTAATATTTAATAAATGAAAAATGTTGATTTCCTTGTTATAGGATCAGGGATTGCCGGGCTTAGTTTTGCCCTGAAGGCTGCCAAATATGGTAAGGTTCTTATAGTTACCAAGGCTAATGAAGATGAGTCGAACACTAAGTATGCTCAGGGTGGTGTGGCAGTAGTTGTTGATAAGGAAGAGGATTCGTTTGATAAACATATAGAAGACACCCTTATTGCAGGAGATGGCTTGTGCGATAAACATATTGTTGAGATCGTAGTTACGGAAGGACCTGCGAGAATTGAAGAAATTATTAAGTATGGTACTAGTTTTGACAAGACACAGCAAGGAATTTTCGATCTTGCTAAAGAAGGCGGTCACTCCGAAAGCCGTGTATTACATTATAAGGATATTACCGGATTTGAGATTGAACGCGCTCTGCTTGAAAAGATACATAAGGATCCAAACATTGAGATATTAACTCATTACTTTGCGGTTGAACTTATAACGCAGCACCATATGGGTGATTTTGTTGATAAACGTTCCGAGGATATTCAGTGCTATGGCATCTATGCATTAGATACAGCTTCTGGGAAGGTAGAGAAGTTTTTGTCAAGAGTTACCCTTATGGCGTCAGGCGGCGCCGGCCATATATATTCTACAACAACTAATCCGGTTATTGCCACAGGCGATGGCATTGCAATGGTATACAGGGCGAAAGGAAAGGTTCGGAACATGGAGTTTATTCAGTTTCATCCGACAGCTTTATATAATCCAGGTGAGTATCCATCCTTTTTAATATCTGAGGCTGTCAGAGGTTTCGGAGGCGTGTTGAAAACCAAAAGTGGTGAGGAGTTTATGCAAAACTACGATGAGAGAGGCTCTCTGGCACCCCGTGATATCGTTGCGAGAGCAATAGATGCGGAGATGAAAAAATCAGGCGACGATTTTGTATATCTGGATATCAGGCACAGGAATAAAGCTGATATACTTTCCCATTTCCCTAACATTTATGCAAAGTGTTTAAGTATAGGGTTGGACATGACAAAGGACATGGTCCCGGTAACTCCCGCCGCTCATTATATGTGCGGAGGTATACTGGTTGATGAATGTGGGAGATCTTCCATTCACAGGCTATATGCTTGCGGAGAATGCTCATCTACGGGTCTCCACGGTGCGAACAGGTTAGCGTCAAACTCTCTTTTAGAAGCCCCGGTGTTCGCTCACCGGATCTATGAGGATGCTATCAAACATTTCGAAAATAATGAGATTCCGGGCAACATTCCTGAATGGGATGAAACCGATACAAGATTGTCTAATGAGGACATTCTGGTGACCCACAATTTACGTGAAACACAGAAAGTCATGAGCGACTATGTTGGGATCGTTCGATCTGATTTCAGGCTTGATCGCGCGCTTAGGAGGTTGGGGCTTCTGCATGAGGAAACAGAAAGCTTTTACAAAAAGACTACCCTTTCTGTTCAGTTGTGTGAGTTAAGAAATATTATTCAAAATGCTTACCTCGTGATTAAGTCCGCTATGCTGCGGAAGGAAAGCAGGGGGCTTCACTATACTACTGATTATAAGCCACATGCCCAGGAGCCGCATGACACAGTTTTGTAGATCTTAATTATGCCAGTTATACTTCCCGTTAAGAATGTTTATCCCAGTATGGGGGAAAAATGTTTCATTGCTGAGAACGCTACGTTAGTTGGCGATGTAGTAATGGGAGATAATTGTTCGGTGTGGTTTAATGCCGTCATTCGCGGCGACGTAAACTATGTCAAAATCGGCAACAATACGAATATCCAGGATGGTGCTGTAATCCATTGTACGTATTTAAAGGCTGGGACAGACATTGGCAATAGTGTATCGATCGGACATAATGCGCTCGTTCATGGTTGCAGGCTGGAGGATCATGTGCTTATCGGCATGGGTGCAATTGTTATGGATAATGCTGTGGTTGAAGAGTTTTGCATCATCGGCGCAGGCGCTATAGTTCTTGAGAATACCATTTGTGAATCGGGCTTTCTTTACGCTGGTATCCCCGCCAGGAAGATAAAGCCACTTACCGATGAGCAGAAACAAATGTTGAAGAAGCTTCCCGAGAATTACATTATGTACTCGGGCTGGTTTACTCAGGGCTAGGTTTTGGAATTACCATAACCTCTTCGAGATCCCAGTTTGGCCGGAGGGATATTATTTTATCGAAGGTCCACGTTTTTTCCGGTTGCTGCTTTGTAAATACATTTCCGGTATCCCAAATTCCATTTTTATTCGAATCGTAAATAACCCTTACACTGTATTTTGATGTTGGGTAGGTAAGATAATTGAGGGTTGTATTTTTAGTGATAACATCCTGTCGATATATCAACTCTTTTTCTCCCATCCATTGAACTATATAGCTTCCTAATGTGTCGGGGACAGTCACCTTTATGGAAATATTGCCATAGTTATCTTCAGTATCGAGATTAAATCGTTTGATGTAGAGCTTAGATTTATTTCCATAAATATCCGTAAAGGCATTTTCGTTAAACCTCAGGATATATTCCTTCTTTAACTTCCATGGATATTTAAGATTATATGTTCGGCTAGAGGCAGCGGGTTTTATGAGCTGGAATTTAACCACTACGGAATCCTCGAGTAAGCTGATATTTGACTCTTGAGCTGATGCTATGGGTGATGACATCCGCAGCACCACATCCGATCTGGGCCGTAATTTTGGACCCGCTATATTGTCAGTGACCAGCACAACCCGGTTGTACGTGTCTCTCTTATTTCGGCGAAGGGTTATTGTGTCGAGAGGTGTTCCGGAATCAGATACCGAAACCTTGATGGAATCAAATGTAAGATCCGGAAGCCAG
>NZ_JBBJNI010000147.1:0-10292 GCF_037719425.1 Daejeonella sp.
TTATGATGAGTACAAGCGGTTGCTGATAGAGAATGGAATTCAGTTCGATGAAAAATACTTAATGTAGCGATTTTCACGTTCAACCCCCTTCGGGGTTGTCGGTGAATAATTCAATCATGCTTCTCTGGGTTGCACCCTGAACTACTCACATTGAAGCCCTTCGGGCTTGATGAACTCACACACTTGTGTAGAAGCAGAAAGCTGCCCAAAGAGATGCAGATGAACGTAATGCGACGCAACGACAGACTGTGCAAAAACTGTTCTGTAATATTATGAAAATAAACTTTGTTGATGAGGAATCTTTTGAAAGCATATTGTTGTAGTATAGAGCATTGGCAAAGTTTGCTTGGTATGTTTAAGTCTGCTCCGGTTCATGCTTCTATTTAGACTAAAGCGAAGTCGAAAACATGAAATAATTCCTGGTGACCCGAGAAGAAACATTTGGCAACATTGTATATTCTATAATTGTATTGAACGTAGTTGTGTCACTCCAATTGTACTTTTGGATCTTGATTATGCAGATTACAATGATAAAAAAATGGTGAGTAGAACATAATTCTGGTGTACTTTTCAGTTTTTTATTTCGAATAAAGATTAAATGAAAGTTAGAGACGAGGCTTTCCAGTACTATTTCTATTTTATTCAGGAAAGGATGAAAATTTTTTGGAAGAGGTACGAAGTTGTAGAAAAAAAACTTACAAATGATCCAATACTAGCAAAACATAAATTCACAAATGTATACAGAGCTCAAGACAGAGTGAGCCAATATCTCATAAGAAATGTAATATCTGAAAAAGAGGAGCAATTTACTGATGTTGATGTTTTGCTTAGAATAATAATCTTTAAAATCTTTAACAACATACAGACCTGGGAATTTTTAGAAAGTAAACTTGGGGAAATAACAGTTAAAACGTTTAATGTTCATATAATAACCCAATTATTGAATGAGAGAATAAAGCAAGTACCAATTTTTAGTGCTGCTTATATGATGACTGGTACTCATGAGAAGTATAAGATGTATGACAGAAAGCATGAAAAATGGTTAAGAATGGTAGAGCAAGAATTGCTAATTGGTAAAGGCTTCGAAAGGATAATAAAAGCACGATCATTGAACGGGGTTTATAATATTCTTTTAAAATGCTCATTTATTGGAGAATTTTTAGCTTTCCAGTACGCGATCGATTTTAATTATTCCAACGTTATAAGTTTTGATGAGAACTCTTTTGTTAAAGCTGGCATTGGGGCTATACGAGGCATAAAAAAGTGTTTTTCAGGTATTGGATCTTACGCATTTGAAGACTGTATTAAATTCACTCAGGATAACTTCGATAGGTATCAACAGAAATACGGCTTCATAGATTTCAAAAACCTTTTTGGACGTCAACCACAATTAATAGATTTGCAGAATTGCTTTTGTGAAACTGACAAATATTTACGGGTTAAAATGCCTGAGTTATTAGTTGGAAACGTAAGAATTAAGCAAAAATTTGATAAGCCTAAAGGAAGTATAGCCTATCTTTTTCCTCTAAAGTGGGGTATAAATAAATATATTAATCAATGCACTTTTCCGCCTTGCAGGTGCTCTTCACCTGCGAAAGTTATACAGAAACCAAATAATGCTATGTGAAATAAAAGCTTGCATTTTTTGCAAAGCATATTATTTTGCATGCGAAAAGTTTTATTAATGAAAAAATGTATTCGGGTTGTTTTGATATTCTCGGTAATTGGTATAGGTATCAGCAGTTGTATAAAGAATGATACTGCAGTACCCAACTGCTTGCCGCTAACCAAAACCGCTCCTGCGAGTGAAGTAGCTATCTTAAAAGGGTATATTGATTCTAACCATATTGTTGCCATCCAGGATAGTCGTGGATTTTTCTATTCAATAGATTCTTCGGCAAGTACCGATACTGCCCATCCTACAACCTGTTCTGGTGTAAGCGTTACGTACACAGGCACTTTTTTAAATGGTACTGTATTCGATAGCACCGGCGCTGGTACACCCGCTTCCTTTAATCTTTCTGGTACTATAATTGGCTGGCAGGAAGCCCTTCCGCTTATGAAAGCGAATGCAAACATGGCTTTATATCTGCCGCCAAGCCTTGCATATGGCGCATCCGGCTATTCCAGAATTCCTGGAAATTCTTACCTCATTTTTAAAATCAAACTCTTAGCTTTTAACTAACTCTATTTTGTAGAAAACAAATCGCTGCATTTATGAATATAGTAGCGATGATTTTTATTCTACATTTTTCTAAGTGTTAACACAGCCCGCTATTAAAAGATAATTCTTTAAATAATCCAGACAAACAGGTAAGCAGTTATACGCCCCTACAGATAAGCTTTATTAATTGCAAACAACCACAGCAGGGCAATAATAAGAATTGCTATCGGTAACTGGATGAAAGCCTTATCTAACATTTCTCAATCGCATATCCAATGCATCTAATGACGGTAAATTACTCACCGGCTTGTTGAGATAGAAATAACTAACCGCGCTAAAATCATCTATCCTGTAGAAATTAACCCAGCCATCCGGGAAGTTCTTATCATTAATAGAAGGAGGCGCTTTCATATCTAACAGGCGAACAAATCCATTGATGTTATCTACCGTTACCGGCTGTAGGTTGATGCCTTTGCCTAATTTCTCTTCTACAACTTCTTTCGGCGCACCGCCTATCTGCTGCAATGTTACTTTTATATCGCTTTGAAACCATATCGCATCAGGCAGGTGCCAGCGATAAAATACAAACTTCCTGTTCCGCTCATCTGCTACAGGCGCGCCCTGGTACAAATTATTAAAAGTACCTATCCCCCAGCCGGTACCTATATAATCTTCTGCACCGGTGCCATTGATGGTAGGATAGCTTATATCACCATCTATATACATTTTCACTTCGCCTTCGCCCCACCAGGTTTTATCATAGACTGAATCGGTATTCAAACCCACACTCATTCCCAGGAATCTTCCCTTACCGCTTAGCTTTGGTAGCACTACAAAATCATCACCTAACCGCGAAGTTATCTGTCTCTTCCAGAAGGCATGAAAATACAGTGCATTTGCCGGTACTGTTTTGGGAAGCACAAAATCTACATCATAAAACAATTTTGCAGTGTCCCCCACAGACTCGTTGGTGACGGTAATGCGCGCCCCTTTTTTAAAAGGCATAGGTATAAAACAATTGAATGATCTGCCTTCGGGACTTGAAAATAAAGCGGACTGAAAAGCGGTGGTATAACCAAGATTGGAAACAAAAAAGTCTCCCAGCGGCACATCTACTGCAGCTTTGGTGTTTCTGTCCCAAAACATTTGTAGCCGGAGACTGCGCAATAGTTTAGGGCTTTGATTGATGGTAAGCCAGATACGCTGAATAATGCCCTGCTCTTTAATATCGAGGAGGACAACAGATTGACCAGGGTACAACCATTGAAAGGCATTGCCCTTTGCCGTTTTGTTTGTTTTGCCTCCACTGCCTTTGACGCCATTGAGGTTTTCAAAACTGCTAAGGCGGCTTTGCTGCTCTTCCTGCATTTGATACAGTTGCTGTGCGTTTGTTTGCAGTAAGTACAATATACCACCTATTAGCAGTACTATATATTTCATGTTATGAAGATACAGGTTGTATAGCTTTTTCTGAAAACAATATGCAAGAATGGCTCTTGCATTTCTGTGCAATAAAATGTGACATATAGTTACTAAATTTAGGCAACAAATTTTGTGTCTTCCACTTTAAAATAGGAATTGCCGGACAAGATTGTTGCTACCGGACGATGAAAACCTTCTTGAACATATAAAAGAAGAGTTAGATTTTACGGAAAAAAAACAAATGTTCCTGGTGAACTTTCACCAGAAGACCTTCAGGAATTAGAAACACTTTTAAAACAGCCTTTCGCGCGAGCGTGAAAAATTGGCAGCTAATTTGTTTCTACTTTTTTATGAAACAATTACTTGTAAAAAAAGAGCCGTCATTATTGATTTGCCTATTAATGGATGTAATAGGTTATGCATCCTATGCTTTACCAGGATTAGGTGAATTTTCAGATGTAATCTGGGCACCTATATCTGCGTTCATTTTTTATAAAACGTTTGGTGGTACAAAGGGTGCCTATGGGGGCATTTTTAATTTTGCTGAAGAAATCCTTCCTTTCACTGATTTTATACCAAGCTTTACTATTATGTGGGTTTGGGATTACGTTACTAAAGCAAAAACCGAAACTGCTTCTGGTTCAAATTCAACTATTTTGCTCAAATGATTTATTGAGGTAAGTTTCTGGCTGTTAGTGGAATTAGATAAATTATAATTTAAGAATTCAGTCATTTAAAGGCAATAATCAATAACTAATCATCTTGACTCAATTCGGACTAACATCGGTGTTGAAGCTTTTGCAAGATAAAAAAATTGACAGAAAGGCTGTCTTTACCGTGCGTTCCGTCGCGTTCCGTCGTGTTCAGATTCCATATATAGAGGCGCCCAGGAACAATATATGTCCCGCTATTACATTTAATTTTAGCGGACACAGACGAAACATTTCAAGACACATAAGTATTTTCTTTGCGATTCTTTGTTATGAGATAGACAAGCAGGAAAAATTTTTTTGGACAGACTAATAAGGAAATGCAAATGGAAGTGATAAACAAAACAGATAGCGAATTTAGTCATGTGCCAGGTACCCCTCCAACGTATTGGCTCACCCGATTTGTCATTCTTCGCCTGCTGGGAGTAATCTATGCTATCGCCTTTCTCGTGGCAATTAATCAGATCGTTCCTTTGATAGGCTCTAATGGGCTTACTCCTGTAGGCATTTACCTAAAGCGGGTAAGTGCTGCACTCGGGTCAGATGGAGCTGGCTTCATGCGCCTGCCGTCACTTTTTTGGCTCGGGCATTCTGACACAGCGCTTTTGACTGTCGCCTGGATTGGATTTCTGCTTTCATGTGTGGTAGTGGCTGGCTATGCGAATGCACTGCTGCTTGCCGTTCTTTGGTTTCTTTATATGTCCTTCGTTCACGTAGGGCAAGAGTGGTATGGATACGGCTGGGAGATTCAGCTTACCGAGACGGGTTTTCTGGCTATCTTTCTTTGCCCGCTGCTCGACCTGCGTCCATTTCCCCGGCACGCGCCACCTATGCCAATCATCATTTTATTCAGGTGGCTGATCTTCCGTATCATGCTTGGTGCCGGATTGATCAAGATACGCGGGGATGAAGTATGGCGTAATGCCACTGCCCTCTATTACCACTTCGAAACACAGCCTATTCCCGGACCCTTGAGTCGCTGGTTTCATTTTCTACCTCATATAGTTCTGAAAATTGGAGTATGGTTTAATCATCTTGGCGAGCTTATAGCGCCATGGTTCGTATTCTGGCCACGATTGGCACGTCATATTGCGGGAGCAGTTATCGTGTTATTCCAGATTAATATTATCCTTAGCGGCAACCTCTCTTTTTTAAACTGGCTGACGATCATTCCTGCTCTGGCTTGTTTCGATGATGGCTTCTGGTCAAAGCTTCTTCCCCGGCGGCTCGTCAGTAGGGCGGAGGCCGCTGCTGATCGTGCCGTAGCATCCAAACCCATGTTAACTACTGCCTGGATCGTAACTGTTGTTATTGCATTCCTTAGTATCCGGCCTGCAATTAACATGTTGTCTCCGGGTCAGATCATGAACACATCATTCGACCCCCTGGATCTTGTAAATACTTATGGTGCATTCGGAACTGTGGGACAGGAACGTTTGAATGTGGTATTCGAAGGAACGATGGATGAGGACTCTACCGACAAAGCCAACTGGAAACCCTATATCTACAAAGGCCTGCCTGTGCTTCTTAACAAGCGTCCGCCACAAATAGCTCCCTACCAATTGCGTTTAGACTGGCAAATGTGGTTTGCGGCTATGTCGTCTCCCGAGGAATATCCATGGACACTAAACCTTGTGTGGAAACTCCTTCATAATGACCCGGGGGCTATAAGTTTGTTTGCAAGCAATCCCTTCCCCGACAAGCCGCCGAGATATATCCGGGCAATCTTATATCATTATAGGTTTGCAAAGCCAGGCAATCCCCAGGGTCTTCGGTGGAATCGGGAGCGGATGAATATTTGGCTTCCGGCCATGTCTGCCAACGATCCCCGTCTGATTGATTTCTTGAAAGGGGAAGGATGGGTGCAGTAGAAGGACCTTTACTTGGGGCCTGTGGCTCTGCCAACTTAAGAGCATTGAAGGCATTTGTTCTTTTGTTTATCGGTAGAATATTTTCTTTTTTGCTTGTCCAAAAAAGAAACAAAAAGACCTTCGAAAACGATAACAGTCGTTTTCGGATTAGTATTTCAATTAGCTTTTGTACTACTGTGGCGAAGTGCCGTGGAACTTTTATCTATTCTTTCTTAATTTCTTACTAATCCTGTAAATCCCACAAATCCTGGTTCAGACATATTTTCTTTCTTGCTTGTCCAAAAAGAAATAAAAAAAGACAACCGGGAAAGATAACACCTCTTCCCGGTATGGTATTTCAATCAAACTTTTGTATTACTGTAGTGAAGAGCAGTCGAGTGTTGATTTTTTTAGCAATTGAGACCTTAATATAAATACAGTAATAATGGATAAGCATGAAACAAATGCTAAAGTCACAGTCACTACAGCTTAATCAAGGCGAGTGAAAGGAACGGGATATATTTGTTCCTTTCCTGATTTTTCTTTGGTTACTCGTTTTTCATCAAGAAAAAGAAAGTAGCAAAAAGCTGAGTGTTGATTTGCAGTTAAATAAGGCTCTTGTTCAGTCGACGCTACTGTAAACTTGAACAACCTTTTTAACTGCGATTAATACTGGAACAATAATCGCTATTTCTTGTTGTTACTTTTAATTAAAATCAATTAAGTCTGTTACAATAAAAATGCTTCTAAAGAAAAAAGATTATGATGCTATTATCGTAGGTTCAGGACCCAATGGCTTGGCAGCGGCCATTACTATGCAGCAGGCAGGGCTTTCTGTACTGCTTGTGGAAGCAAAAGAAGTGATTGGAGGTGGGCTGCGGTCGGCTGAGCTTACTTTACCCCATTTTGTTCATGATGTGTGTTCTGCTATCCATCCCTTAGCAATTGGTTCTCCATTTTTTAAAACACTTCCCCTGGAGCAATATGGATTGCAATTCATCAATCCAACGATTGCTGCAGCACATCCTTTTGATGATGGCACTGCTGCAGCTTTGCATCATTCCGTCGAACAAACTGCACAGTTACTGGGTAGTGATGAACTTTCTTACTTAAGGCTATTGAAGCCTTTGGTTAAAGACTGGCCTGGAATTGCGGCTGATGTACTAGGACCTTTGCGGTTTCCAAAAAAACCTTTTGACATGGCTCGGTTTGGTCTGCATGCACTTACCTCCGCCACACAACTGGCCCAACGTTTTGGTACTAAAGAAGGGAAGGGTTTGTGGGCAGGAATGAGCGCTCATTCTATGCAGCCTTTATCCAATGCTACCACTTCGGCTATCGGATTGGTATTGATGGCTGCGGGACATCTGGGTGGGTGGCCTATACCCAAAGGGGGATCAAGCGCCATAGCAAATGCACTGGCTTCCTGTTTTATTTCATTGGGCGGTGCCATCGAAACGAATCTTTATGTTCGTTCGCTCCATCAACTGCCTTCTGCTCATGCTATATTGTTTGATGTAACTCCAAGGCAGTTATTGCAGATTGCAGGGCATACCTTCTCTTCCCTTTACAAGTGGCAATTGGAGCGGTACCGGTATGGTATGGGTGTGTTTAAAATTGACTGGGCTCTGGATGAACCAATACCTTTTACAGCGCCTGTGTGCCTGCAGGCAGGAACGGTTCATTTAGGAAATACGTTAGAAGAGATCGCCGCTTCAGAGCAGTTGACAGCAGCAGGAAAACATCCGCAAAAACCTTTTGTACTGTTGACCCAGCAAAGCTTATTTGATCCATCCCGGGCACCGGAAGGGAAACACACCGCCTGGGCCTATTGCCATGTTCCCAATGGATCAAAGATGGATATGACGGAACATATTGAAAAACAGGTAGAGCGCTTTGCCCCCGGTTTCAGAGAAAGGATCCTGTGCAGGCACGTGATGGATACTGCACAAATAGAAGCGTATAACCCGAATTACATTGGTGGCGATATTAATGGGGGAATTATAGATGCGGGCCAGTTATTTACAAGGCCGGCCTTGCGCCTGTCACCCTACAAAACATCTGCAAAAGGGATTTATATATGTTCATCTTCAACTCCACCCGGAGGCGGAGTACATGGCATGTGTGGATATCACGCAGCTAAAAGAGCCTTAAAGGATGTTTTTAATATCCAGGCACAACCAGTTCATTAACTGGTATACATAAAACGAAAATCTTTAGACTTAACCACTAAAATTTTTTTATTGCTAAAATCCGAATCCCTATACTTAAACCCCACCGCGGCAACAATCGTTTATCGTCTCTTGCTAAATATCTAAAATGTTCAATAGCCCCCGTTTGAAAACTGGCGGTTAAAAATGCTTCGTCTTGCTGAATGGCTTAAGTTTCGTTTTATCATTAGAGTTAATAAATTATCATTATTTTTTAAACTATTTTTTATTAGTTTAGAATAAACAAGTAAAAGCCTCTTTCAAATTTCTAATTCTTGATCGCGGATTTTAGCGGTACGTAGTTTTTAAATATTTAATTAAGCTTTCATAATATTATGCCTGAAGGACCACAAATGGTTTTACTCAAAGAACAAGCGGAGCATTTTATTGGTCAGCATGTTTTAAAAGCAGAGGGAAATGCAAACAACATTCCTTTTGATATAATGAAGGATCAGGAATTAACAGATATTAAGATATTTGGCAAAGAAATATTATTTTGCTTCCCCCACTTTACTGTTCGTATTCACCTGATGCTTTTTGGTAAATACAAGATTGACGGCCAATTAAACCAGGCACTTCGTTTAGGACTTGAATTTGAGAACGGTGCGATAAATTTTTATGCTTGTGAATGCAGGTTTATAACCGAACCATTAAATAAGGTTTATGATTGGAGTACTGATGTCATGCACGGTTCTTTTAACCCTGATAAAGCATTGGAAAAGTTGTGCAGCAAGCCCGACCGGTTAATTTGCGAAGCACTTCTGGATCAACATATTTTAGCGGGAGTGGGAAATAAAATTAAAAATGAAGTCTTGTTTCGAAGACAAGTTCATCCTGAAAGTCTGGTGGGTGAAATTCCTGAAACAGTAATGAAAAAGTTGGTGGATGAATGTGTAAAGCTGAGCTTTGAATACCTTGAATGGAAAAGGGAGGAAACGGAAAATGAACACTGGGAAATTTATAAGAAGAAAGAATGTCCAAGAGACTACATCCCTATATTAAAGGAGAAGATCGGAAAGTCAGGCAGAAGCTGTTATTTCTGTGATAAGTGTCAGAAATTGTATCTGCCTGATAACAATTAAATTCTTTGCTTACAGAAAATCTTTTAAACGTTAACCTCAGTTTACTAAAACAAGGTAAGATTAAAAAAGGCCGCGACAGTAATGAAAGACTGCTGGCAATAACAGGTTTTCAGCTCACAATCCTTCACTATTTACAAGTTTCAGCTTATCAAAAAAACTTCTTCATTTAATTAGTCCTCCTTCACTTCTCCGCGATGTAAGTTTTGCAACGTCATATCTTCTATAGATACATGAATCAGTCTTTGAGCAGGATGCTGATGATGTGATTGGATTGCTTAAATATCTTAAAATAGATAAAGTTAATTTTTTAGGTTTTAGTGACGGCAACTGCACCTCTATGCAGATTGCAATCAGTCATCCGGAAATAGTCAACAAAATAGTTCTTGTTTCAGCCAACTATAAAAGGGACGGAATGATAGCCGGCTTTTTTGAGGGGCTTACAAAAGGTAATATTAGCTGATATGCCAGAGCAACTGAAAACAGGTTATTTAAAGGTTGCGCCCGATAAAAACCATTTACAGGTAATGTTTGAAAAGGGTGTAGCGCGAAGGTGAGCCTTTCAAGACCGGACCGATGCTGACCTGCGCTCTATAAAGGCAGCTACTTTGCTTATGGTAGCAGACCACGATGTAATAACGCTGGAGCATACAGTAAAAATGTCGCAGTTAATACCGGATGCAGACTTAATAATATTGCCTGGTACTCATGGCTCATTCACCGGAGCAGCGGAGGCCGGTACTATGGAAAAAGGCAGCAAATTACTTGAGATAACCGCTGTCCCTGATTAAAGAATTTCTCAATAGTGTCTGCAAGAAAACTCTCCCTTTTGTTCGTTAAGGATGATTATTTTTAAC
>NZ_JBBJNI010000148.1:0-10259 GCF_037719425.1 Daejeonella sp.
ACAAGCTGAAAGCGAGAAATGCGAAGTGGAGTTTTGACGGAATGGCCTGTATTTAGAGTATTCGGGTGCAGTGGATGACCAGCAGTTGGCTTTCAGGGCCGGTGCAGAATAACAAGTAATCATTGCCACCGTCGGTAATGCGAAGCTTTTTCCTGACTTTATCAGGATCCTGAGGAAAGTTACGACATATGATATTGGCTTTTTTGAAGCCATGGTTCTTAATGAAGTTTCCGTACTCCGAGGTGCTTACCACTTTGAATTTTCGTCCAATGAATCGATCCTGAAGGTTATCAGAAGTGTACAAATGCGTGTGCTGGTGGAGCTTTTCAACGTTAAACCCCCTGGTGATCAATTTGAAGCAACCTGCTTTCATCAAGGATACATCCGGTTCATAGAGATAGGCCAGAGGTGCAGAATAATGATCAGGTGTAAATGCTTTTTCTTCGGAGGTGCGGAAGGTAAATGTTAAGGTTTCATCCGGACTTAATATTGCACAGGTTATTGGCGGGTCCGTTTCTGAAGATCCTTTGTCGATCAGATAAACTACCTCCTTGCATTCATTCCTGACACTTATCACGTGAACCGCAGTTACGCTTCCGAGTTCTTTAATGGTGGACTGAATATCGAGTAAAGGCGCCGTTTTGATAATGACCCTTTCAGATCTCTCAGTCAAAACGTTCAGTTCATTCACTACATCCGGCTCGCAGTCTTTTAGCATAAAGACCTTACGGGAGCTAACTCTTCTTGAGGGGTCTATATAAACAGTATCGAACGTTTGTTGCGATCCTTTGAGGTAAGCAATGCCGTCGGTGTGAACATGATTGATGTCAAATCCCAGTACACCAGAATTATGGGCAGAGATCTCTGATAGGTCTTTATTAAGCTCGCAGTGAGTGACCTGCATACCTTGCTTTGAGAAGAAACCTGCATCTACACCAAAACCGCCGGTCAGGTCAATTACACTCTCACCCTTCGCGAGGCCGGACCTGTATTTCGCTGTAAGCTCAGAGGAGCATTGTTCAAGCGCAAGCTTTTCGGGATAATAAATTCCTGTGGTTTGATACCATAGGGGCAACTTGGTTTTACAGCGTTTTCGGCCATCTATTTGCTGAGCCAGCTCTTTGGGGCTAACGTCAGGGAAGGGGCTTTTGGACAGGCTGATAGCAGTCACATCGGAGCGGACATTTTTATGTATAAAGTCCTGAACTGTTGCATTTAAAATTGCCTTGTTCAATTGGTTACTTTAAGACAAACTGAGCGGTGTTCCGGCTGGTTTGTTCAAGCAGAACTGCTCGGTTAGAAATAATCTTATCTATGTCGGCACGTGTATAATGCCGGATAGTTATCAATTCGAGACCAGTGTTATACCTGATCTTAAATTCTGAAAGCATTTTAATCAGACGATCTAATTTAGCTTCGTTATAGTCGCAGCAGATGGAGAGGCTTAATGCCGAGACCTGCATCATGTTAATCTTAATATTTATTGCTGAAAGCGAGCTGAATATAGTGCCCAGGGTGGCTTCATCAATGAACGACAGATCTAAGGATTTTATAGAAACCAGCACCTGCTCTTTCTTGACGATGATTGCCGGCAGGGATCTATCGAAGTCCGGGGTACCGTCAATCCTGGTTCCGCTTTCTTCGGGCTGCATAAAGGGCTTTACAAATAGCGGAATTCCGGCGTTCTGCAGGGGTTTGATCGTTTTAGGGTGAATGACCGTAGCGCCGTAATAAGACATCTCGAGCGCTTCGATATACGGTATGTGGCTATAAACCTGTGTGGTCTCGAATAGCTTCGGATCGGCATTCAGTACACCCGGAACATCCTTCCAGATAGTCAGAGACTCTGCTTCAAGGCAGGAAGCGAATACCGCTGCCGAATAGTCGGAGCCTTCCCGGCCTAAGGTAGTGGTGAAGTTTTCTGAAGTGCCGCCGATAAAGCCCTGTGTGATGATGAACTGATCTTTAAGAGTTTCTTTAATGCCTTTGATAGCTAAAAGGGTTTTTTCAAGGTCAACTTTGCCTTCACGGTGGTTGTTGTTGGTATGGATCAAACCCCGCGCGTCCATCCACTGGGTTTTAATACCTATTGAGTTCAGATATGCGCCAACAATCCGGCTTGAAACAAGCTCTCCAATTGACACAATCTGATCGTAGTTGAAATCATACTCAGGGTGGGGCTCATCTTCCAGTATCCAGTCAATCTCTATAAAGATATTAGCCACATCATCGAACACCGGATGATCGCGGTCTTCAAAAAGATCATTCATGATGCTCTCGTGATATTGCTTTACCTCGCCGAAGAGCTGATGGACATCAGAACCCTGCTTAACATATGATTCTGTCAGCTTTTCGAGGGCATTTGTAGTTTTACCCATTGCCGAAACAACAACCAGGATGGTTTCGGATTTATTTAATTGCAGGATATTAGCCAGGGTTTTTACGCCTTCAGCATCCTTAACTGACGCTCCACCAAATTTAAATATCTTAATCACCGGTCTGAATCTCCTTTATTTAATTGAAATTGGATAGCTGGTCTTTGGACAAGGATACATTGAGCCACCCGCCATCCAGGGGGGCATTGTATTTTTTATAAAAATTGATTGCCGGTTCATTCCAGTCAAGTACCTGCCATGACATGCCATTCAAGCCTTTTTCTACCGCTTCTTCAATCAACCTGTCGAAGATCAACTTGCCGATACCTTTGCCGCGCATTTGTTCAGTTACTAATAAATCCTCCAGGTACATGCGGCAGCCCTTCCATGTGGAATACCTGATATAATACAGGCCAAAACCCTGAATGAGCCCGTCGCTTTCGGCAACAAAAGCTTTCCATACCGGGTTGGCCCCAAATCCGGCGTCCTCAAATTCTTTTAACGTTACGCTCACCTCATCCGGAGCCCGCTCATAAACAGCAAGCTCTGTTACCAGTTCCAGCAATCGTGCACAATCTTCTCTTTCAGCAACTCTTATATTAATATTCATTTTGTATGTAATGAGTAAATTAGCAAATGAGCAAATTAGTAAATGGGGGGCTCTTTACTGTAACAAGCCACGTCTAATTTGCTAATTCTCTAATTTGCTAATTCTCTTTTCTCTAATTTGCTAATTTTTTTCTTGTTCCAAACAAGGTGCTTCCGAGCCTTATCATGGTGCTTCCCTGTTCTACTGCTATCTTGTAATCTCCGGACATACCCATCGAGATCTCGTCAAAATGAGGATCCTTTCGGAAGAAAGTATCTTTCAGGCCAGCATGAAATGTTTTCAGCTCGTAAAACTCATCGCTTATCATTCTGGGATTATCAGTGAGAGTTGCAATGCCCATTACGCCGCACACCTTAATATTTTTTAATTCTTTGAATTCGTCTGAACGTAATAATTCAACGGTTTCGGCAAAATCCATTCCATATTTGGTGTCCTCATCGGCAATATAGATCTGAAGCAGGCAATCAATAATACGGTTATGCTTCGCGGCCTGTTTATTAATTTCCTGCAGCAGCTTAATGCTGTCGACTGAATGGATCATTGTGATGAAGGGCGCGATGTATTTTACTTTATTGGTTTGAAGGTGACCGATCAGGTGCCACTCGATGTCCTTTGGAAGTTTTTCAGCCTTTTCCACGAGCTCCTGAACCATGTTTTCGCCGAAGATCCGCTGCCCGGCCTCATACGCTTCGGTGATGCTTTCTATTGGTTTAGTCTTGGAGACAGCAATTAACTTAACGCTTGTATTTTTAAGTTCATCCTTAATAGCCGATATATTAGCTGCAATGCTCATTAAATCCGTATTTTTGTGTGTTAATTAAATGGTAAACCTACGGGATACCGGAGTAAAAAGCAAGTTTAGTATCAAGTAGCAAGTATCACTAGCGTTTAGGTTCTGGCCTTCGCCAGAATGACATGAACATCTTGGTGATTGGGAGATTCTGGCCTGCGCCAGAATCAGAGTAGCGTTTCGGATAAGTTCTGATCGCGGCGAAGGCCGTGATCTCCAGAGCACCAACAAAAAATTGTCATTCCGGCGAAGGCCGGAACCTTATATGTTTTAAATTTTAACAGACATTACTAATCGAAGATATCTATATTCCATAAAATAATTGATTGTCTTGCCCGATCCTTCTATACCTATGAAACTACTCCAAATACTTCTATTATGCCTGTTTTTCCTGGGCGCCTGCACGGATCACCGGCCCCTTGAAGGCATCCTTGACGAACAAAAGATGGTTAACGTTTTAGCCGACTTGTCTGCTGTTGATGGCTATATGTCTACACTTATGTATACCGATACGCTACGGATTCAGGGAAAGAATTACTATGCGACAGTTTATAAAAATCATAACACAAGTAAGGCGGTTTTTGATAAGAGCATGAAGTACTATAGCAGACAGCCGGTTTTGCTGGATAGTATGTACAGCAAGGTCACCAGGAAGCTCGACACGAAAGAGAAGAGGTTAATTAAGCTCCAGGAGCTTGAACACAAAAAGGACACGCTGGCTAAATGATCTATCCGAATAACGCTGCTGAAAAGCTTGGATTTCTTGACATTAAGGAGCTAATCAAATCGTATTGTCTAAGCACGATGGGCCAGCAGATGGTTGATAAGATTAGTGTGATGACTAATTTTGATCATATCAATAAGTTCCTGCGCCAGACAAATGAGTTTAAGAGCATACTGCTGACTGACTCGCCTTTACCCATAACCAACTTCTTTGATATCAAGATAATGGCCGAGAAGGCCAGAATAGAAGGAACTTATCTTACCGAAGATGAATTCTTTCGGGTTTCTGTTTCCCTTGGAACGGTGTTTTCGGTTATTCATTACTTTACGGAACGCGAAGGCCAGTATGCAAACCTGCAGGCTTTATTTGAGCATTTACCGGTAGAAAAATCAATTCTTGTTAAGATTGAAAAGGTGATTGATCCGAAAGGAAAGATCAGGAACAATGCTTCTTCAGAACTACAGAACATAAGCTCGGATATTGCCAAAGCAGAACAGGAAGCAAGAAAACGGATAGACCAGATATTTAAAAGCGCCCAAAATAATGGATGGACAGCAGATGGAAATCTGACGGTCCGTGATGGAAGGTTATGTATCCCGGTGCTTGCAGAGAATAAAAGGAAGCTGAAGGGCTTTATACATGATGAGTCGTCGTCGGGCCAGACCGTTTATTTAGAACCCGAGGAGGTTTTCCAGTTGAATAATATCATCCGTGATCTCGAGTTCGAGAAAAGGCGGGAGATCATTACGATACTAGTTGCGCTGACAGACGAGCTGAGACCCTATGTGCCCTTATTATTGTCCTATCATGAACTACTCACCAAGCTGGACTTTGTGCGTGCTAAGGCCTTATTCGCCATAAGCATCGAGGCTGAAATGCCGGTGCTTATCAAAGAAGCTGAGCTGGATCTCATCGATGCGCGGCATCCCCTATTATTATTGAACTTTAAAAAAGACCAGCAGACTGTTGTACCCCTTAACATCAAGGTGGATGAACAACAGCGGGTGATCGTAGTTTCCGGACCCAACGCTGGAGGAAAATCGGTTTGCATGAAGACAGTAGGCTTACTGCAAATCATGGTGCAGGCCGGACTGCTTATTCCAGCTGATGAACATTCCAAAATCGGTTTGTTCAAGCAAATATTTGCGGATATAGGGGATGATCAATCAATTGAAAGTGATCTGAGTACGTACAGCGCCCACCTTTCGAAAATGAAGAACTTTATTGAGATGGCAGATTCGAGGACTCTCATCCTTATTGATGAATTTGGTACTGGTACTGATCCTCAGTTTGGCGGGCCAATTGCAGAAGCTGTTCTGGAAGAGCTCAACCAAAAAAAGGTCAGGGGAGTCGTAACAACGCACTATTCAAATTTAAAGACATTTGCGAATTCCACGCCAGGACTTGAAAATGCTTCCATGCTGTTTAATAACCAGCAAATGCAGCCATTGTACATCCTGTCCCTGGGCAAGCCCGGCAGCTCTTATGCATTTGAAATTGCCCAGAAGATCGGCCTGAGCCAAAAGGTGTTGCAGTCCGCTAAGAATAAGATCGGAGATTATCAGAAAAAGGTTGACACTCTGTTAGTCGACCTGGAAAGGGATAAAAAAGAGCTGATCGATACGAAAATATCTTTGGAGAAGAAGGAGCGGGGCCTGAAGGTCATGCTGGCAGAAAACGAACAGCTTAAGTCTTATCTCGAAGAAAACAAAAGAACGATCCTCAAGGACGCTAAAGTGGAAGCTCAGAATATCATTAAGAATGCGAATAAACTGATAGAGAATACTATTTCGGAGATCAAGGAGAATAAGGCTGAGAAGGAGCAAACGCAGAAGCTTCGTCAGAATCTTGAGCAGGAACTAAAGAAACATAACGTACCGGAAAGGAAAGTTCCGAAGCCGCAGGTTGCTGCAGAACTGCAAAAAGGAGATTGGGTGAAATTGGTGGATTCTGAAACGGTAGGACAGGTGATTGAGATAGCCCGGGATAATGTAATCCTGGCAATGGGTGACCTGAGGTCTGTAGTGAAACTGAAACGTGTAGAGAAGATATCGAACAAGGCAGTGCCTAAAGAAATCCGAAAGTCTTATGCACATGACCTTACTCAGGATTTTTCAACCTTCAGTACCGAACTGGATCTGCGCGGGCGGAGGGGCGACGAAGCTTTATATGAAATTGAGAAATACCTTGACAGGGCGGTCATGATGGGATTAAACAGTTTGAAGATCATTCATGGAAAGGGCGATGGCATCCTGCGTAAGCTGATACGGAGTTATTTGAGCAAATATCCGCAGGTCGACAAAATGGAAGATGAGCATGCCGATCGCGGAGGTGATGGGATAACTTATGTGTACCTGAAATAGCAGAACAATTTATAGATCAGGATGTTTATTTAAAAATACCTGCCATGAAAAAGTCACTGATGCTCACCCTGTTCATAGGGCTTCTGGCATATGCAAGCTGCAAAAAATCATCTAAGGATACGGAACCAGTACTAACAGATGCAGTAATAGACATTCAGGTATTATCGCAGAATTTATCCTTTCCCTGGGAAATAACCTGGGGACCGGATAATATGATATGGATGACTGAGAGAGGGGGCAAGGTGAGCCGGGTAAACCCAACAACGGGAGTTGCAACTAATGTCATTTCCATTGCAGATGTAAAAACTATGGGTGAGGGCGGACTATTAGGAATGGCCCTGCATCCATCATTTACAGCGAATCCTCATGTTTTTGTGGTTTACAATTATGATAAGGCAGGCACCTATATGGAAAAGGTGGTCAGATATACCTACAACGGCATCACCCTTACAAGCCCTACGATACTTCTTGACAATATCCCTGCGTCCAGTATTCATAATGGAAGCCGCTTACTAATAAGTACAGATCTGAAGCTGTTTATAACTACGGGGGATGCATCTAATCAGCCGAGCGCTCAGAATGTAAGCTCTGTGAGCGGGAAAGTATTGAGGATTAACCTGGATGGAACTATCCCGTCAGATAATCCCATCTCAGGAAACCCGGTTTGGAGTTTCGGCCATAGAAACCCCCAAGGATTAGTGTTTGCTAATGATAAGCTTTACAGCTCCGAACATGGGCCGGATAGGGATGACGAAGTTAATATCATTCTAAAAAACAGGAATTTTGGCTGGCCCACAGTTAACGGCTTGTGCGATGAAACAGGGGAACAAAGCTTTTGTAACTCAAACAATGTAGCTCAACCCATAATACGCTGGACACCGACGATTGCCGTTTCCGGAATGGACTATTATAATAGCAATTCCATTCCCCAATGGAGCAATTCTTTGATACTAGCTACTCTGAAGGATAAGACCCTTTACCAGCTGAAATTAAATTCAGCTGGGGATAAGATCGACGAATCAAAAAAGCTAATTAGCGGTACGTACGGACGTTTAAGAGATGTGTGTGTTTCCCCGGATGGAAAAGTCTATGTGGTAACAAGCAATGGATCCAATGATAAGATCATTGTACTTATGAAGAAGTAAATTCCATTAGCTTTTGTATTTTCGTCAACTAACCAACCAATTATGATCAATAAAGTAGTTACTGATGCTGATGAAGCGATCAGGGACCTAAGTGATGGCATGACCGTAATGCTGGGAGGCTTTGGCCTTTGCGGAATTCCTGAAAACTGTATAAAAGCCCTTGTAAAAAAAGGCACAAAAGACCTTACCTGTATATCTAATAATGCCGGGGTTGATGACTTTGGTATAGGTCTGATGCTGCAGCAAAAGCAGGTGAAAAAGATGATCTCATCCTATGTTGGTGAAAACGCAGAATTTGAACGCCAGCTGTTGACAGGAGAGCTGGAGGTTGAACTTATTCCCCAAGGAACATTAGCTACGCGTTGTATGGCTGCCGGTTATGGGATGCCAGCGATTTTTACTCCAGCGGGAGTAGGTACAGAAGTGGCAGAAGGTAAAGAAGTACGGAATTTTAATGGGAAGGACTATCTAATGGAGGCGGCTTTTGAAGCCGACTTTGCGATAGTTAAAGCCTGGAAGGGGGACACGGCCGGGAATCTTGTTTATCGGTCTACCGCAAGAAACTTCAATCCTGTAATGGCCATGGCTGGGAAAATAACCATTGCCGAAGTTGAGGAGTTAGTGGAACCAGGAGAGCTCGATCCGGATCATGTTCATACTCCGGGTATTTTCGTACATCGTATTTTTCAGGGGAAGGACTATGAGAAGAGGATTGAACAACGGACTGTGCGGCCTGCCGGGAGCGTGAATGGTGTTAAGTAATCGGTAATCAGTGATCAGTTTTATCGGTGCCAACGTACCCAGCGGAGAACGGGTTAGCGGTTTGGTGAATGGTAAAAAGTAATCGGTGATCAGTTTTATCGGTGCCAACGTACATAGCCGAGAACGGGTTAGCGGCTGGTTTAGGGGAGGGAGTAATTGACAAATCGACAAATTAACAAATCGACAAAATGTTAGATAAAGACGGTATTGCAAAACGCATTGCGAAAGAAATTAAAGATGGGTATTACGTTAATCTTGGCATCGGTATACCGACACTGGTAGCTAATTATATACCTGAAGGGATAAATATTGTATTACAGTCTGAGAATGGATTGCTGGGCATGGGGCCTTTTCCTTTCGAAGGGGAGGAGGATCCGGATCTGATAAACGCCGGAAAACAGACCATTACCACATTGCCGGGATCCGCAATTTTCGATTCTGCTTTAAGCTTTGGTATGATCCGCTCGCAGAAAGTGGACCTGACGATACTTGGTGCTATGGAAGTTTCCGAGAATGGCGATATCGCAAACTGGAAGATCCCGGGCAAGATGGTTAAAGGTATGGGAGGCGCAATGGACCTTGTAGCTTCCGCTAAAAATATAATTGTTGCTATGCAGCACGTAAATAAGGCGGGAGAGAGCAAACTTCTTCCGGAGTGTACTTTACCGCTGACAGGAGTTAAGTGTGTGAAAAAAATTGTTACAGAACTAGCCGTCCTGGAAATTCTACAGGAGGGTGGATTCAAATTGCTGGAACGGGCTCCGGGGATCAGTGTACAACAGATCAAAGACGCGACTTTAGGTAAATTGATAGTTGAAGGGGATGTGCCGGAAATGCAATTTTAATTTATCCATTAACTCATTTTTTTGTGGCGTTAGCTCAAGGTTTTAGTAGAGGTATTCTATATCTCCGATCTTTACCAAATGAATGACGTCATTATTTTACCGAACGAAATCCTCGAAAGAAGATCTACGTGTTGCGGGGTCAAAAAGTAATGCTGGACAGAGATCTGGCGGAATTGTTTGGCGTGAAAGCCATACGCCTTAGAGAACAGGTAAAACGAAATAAGGGCAGGTTTCCTGATAATTTTATGTTTGTACTATCAGACGATGAAGCTGTTTTGATGGTATCGCAATTTGCGATACCATCAAAACAGGCCTTAGGTGGTGCCTTACCGTTCGCTTTTACAGAACACGGTGTATTAATGCTTTCGAATGTATTGAGGAGCGATAGAGCCATGAAAATGAGCATCCGGATAATTGAGATCTTTATAAAATTGAGGGAATCTCTATTATTGCATAAGGATCTGACCGTCTTGATTAACGAAATCGAAAAACGAATGTTAAAGCAGGATAAAAAGATAGATGTTCTATTTGACTACCTGAATAAGTTTATTGAGAGACGAAAAGTAAGGATTTCATCAATAGGGTTCAAACGAAAAAATGAAAGATAAAAGCAGAAATGCTTAACTAAGCACAGTAGCTCTGAGC
>NZ_JBBJNI010000149.1:0-10245 GCF_037719425.1 Daejeonella sp.
AAGGTACATTATGAATACCCTTAACTTAATGACATTGAGCGAAAGCTGGAACCTCCCGTCCCTTAACTTAATGCCATTGGGAATACTCCTCCCGGAATTAGTGTGGCCGCCTCCCCTTTACCACTTCAATTATTCTCACGTAACTATAAAAACAGAATTTTAGGGAATAATAAGTCCAACCTGGCAACAATTCCGTATATATAGTATATATTTAGGAATTACAGCGAGGTGAATGCACTTGCGTTATATTGAAAAAGCTCTCACATCTCAATGTTCATCATAAAATAGGTGACCCGGGTTCTGTGTTTTAAGTTAATTTTATGATCATTCTTCTTTTTTTTATTGCCCACTGGTTTCTGTCCCTGTTCTTTCAGACATTTTTTCAGCATCGCTATGCATCGCACAGGATGTTTACCATGAGCAAATTCTGGGAAAGAATATTCTACCTGCTGGCATACATTTTTGAGGGCGCATCGTTCCTGAACCCACGGGCTTACGCAATAATGCACAGGGAGCATCATGCTTACAGTGATACCGAGAAGGATCCACATTCACCACACTTTTTTACTGATGTCTTCCAGATGATGAAAGCAACTATCATCACGTTCAGAGATCACTTGCAACGCAGCAGAGACCCTGACATTCAAACTGCAGGTTATTATCCGGAATGGCCTCTTATTGACAGGATTGGCTCTTCTATTGCATCAAGGCTGATGTTTGGTGCTCTATATACCTGGTTTTATATTGAATTTGTTCCGGCTGGTTCCGAATGGCTGTACCTGCTGCTTCCCGTTCACTACCTGATGGGCCCATTGCATGGCGCTATTGTTAACTGGTGCGGTCATAAGTATGGCTATTCAAATTTCGACAATAACGACAAGTCGAAAAACACTACTCCTTTTGATTTCCTGATGCTTGGTGAACTTTTCCAGAATAACCACCATCGCTTTCCTAATAGCGCTAATTTCGGGGCCAAATGGTTTGAGATCGACCCGGTTTATCCGGTTATGAAGCTCCTGCATTTGCTGAAGATCATTAAGCTCCGGAAAGTGTATTAATTAACCCTCTGGAAGGGTGTTTCCATAGTTTAGTTTATGTTTCGAATATTTGAGTGCGTTTTCCCATTCTGAATTTCCTTTGAAGTATTTAAAACAGTACCAGGGTTTATTATGACTGACAATCAATATTTTATATAAAATTCGTAATATTTACGTCGAATTCCTCGTATAGAACTATATGAAAACACTCAAGACTTTCGGTTCTTTACCCTACACTATTAATATATTTCTGTTTTGTACGGTGCTCCTGACTTCTTTCACTTCCTGTGTAAAAAAAAATGTCCAGCCTCCCGAACAGCAATCCGCTGTTAACGTGATAAATGCGACTATCGGTTCACAGGCGATTACCTATTCTATCAACGGTGTTAAAGTACTAGGTGTACTTAATTATACCAATGAAAGCAAGTATTTCATAACATTCCCTGGCTCGCGCAATTTTGAATTTGCAATAGACGGGCAAATTGGCACCATCGGATCGGCTATTTTTGAATTAAAACAGAATACATATCACTCAATTTTTATTTCAGGAGAGCCGGGGGCTATCAATACATTACTTACGACCGACGATCTGGCAAGTCCACCAGCGGGGAAGGCTAAAATTAGGTTTATCCATTTAAGTTCCGATGCTGGCCAACTTATTCTCGGAACTAAATCCGGAGCAAATCTTTTTCCGGAACAATCTTACAATAAAGCGTCCCCATTTATTCCGCTGGATCAGGGAGTGTATGACCTGCAGCTGAAATCATCAACAGGAACCCTACTAGTTCAAGCTAATGTTACAGTGGCGGCGGGCAAGATATACAACGTGTGGGCTAAAGGCTTAAAATCCGGAGTAAGTAATTCTCCACTGGGTATCCATTTTAGCGCGGTCAATTAATTTCCGCAAATAGCTGAGCAGATAGTTACTTTGTCTAGATTATCCCAGGAACACTCCAGTTCCCAGGCTCACCCTGTTTATATACGCACAACTATCGATTTTTTCTTGCCCCTAACTAGTTAAGTGAAAGGGAAAATGGCCACAAATGTTATTGCTGCCAGGCGAAAAAGCGTACCTAATTCACCAGTCCGGCCAAACCCTCCTCGAGAATTCTCATTTTCGATAAAGCATCCTCTTTTTTCCGCCGCTCAATATCTACGATGTCTGCTTTTGCATTCTGCACAAAGCGTTCGTTTGATAATTTAGCTTCTACAGATTTCAAAAATCCTTTCAGATAATCGATCTCCTTTTCCAAACGCTCCTTCTCCGCGCCTACATCTATGTTATCAGCAAGTGGGACAAAGAATTCATCATTGCCAGCGATAAATGATGCAGCACCCGCTACCTTTTCGCTTACAAAACCGCCCTTCTCAATATTTGCCAGCTTTGAAACGATGTTGAGGTATTTCTTGTAGTCTACCGGCGAGTTTACTTTAATATCCAATGAAAGAGCTTCCTTAGGTGATATTTGCTTCGTATTCCTGATGTTCCTTATCTCAGAAATTACCTGCTTAATGATATTCACATCCTGCAAAAGTGACGAATCTATCTTGCCTGACTGAGGATAGGGAGCTACGATGCAGCAGTCCAGCTCCCCGCGCTCACCAAAAAGTTCATCATGCCAAAGCTCTTCAGTCAGGAATGGCATTAAGGGGTGAAGCAGCTTTAATATACTTTCAAAATAAGCAATGGTTACACGGTAAGTTTCAGCGTCAATAGGCTGCTGATAGACAGGCTTGATCATCTCAAGGTACCAGGCACAGAAATCATCCCAGACCAATTTATAGATTCCCATAAGGGCCTCGGATAAACGATATTGCTTATAATTGTCTTCAATTTCATTTAAGGCCTGGCTGAATGCTGAATCAAACCATGCTATTGCTTGGTGATTTGTATTCGGCAGACTATGATCTACCTCAAAACCTTTAACCAGACGAAATGCATTCCATATTTTATTCGCGAAGTTTCTGCCCTGCTCGCAATAAGACTCATCGAACATCAGGTCATTTCCTGCCGGAGAGCAGAATAGCATCCCTACACGAACACCGTCTGCTCCGTATTTATCAATCAGGTCAATAGGATCGGGCGAATTACCCAGCGATTTCGACATCTTCCTGCCCTGCTTATCTCTTACAATTCCAGTCAGATAAACATTTTTAAAGGGCGCCTCCCCTCGGAATTCATGTCCGGCCATTATCATTCTGGCTACCCAGAAAAAGAGTATTTCCGGAGCGGTTACCAGGTCATTCGTAGGATAATAATACTTGATATCCGCATTGTCAGGATCTTTAAACCCATCGAACACCGATATCGGCCAAAGCCAGGATGAAAACCAGGTATCCATCACATCATCATCCTGACGAAGGTTGCCTGTTGGAGATCCGGGATACTGGATCTCAAATTCAGCCCGAGCTTCATCTTCAGTCTTAGCAACCACCCATTCCCCTTTTTCATTATACCAGGCTGGAATGCGTTGTCCCCACCAAAGCTGGCGGCTTATACACCAATCCTTTACATTCTCCATCCAATGCCTGTAGGTATTGGTAAACTTTTCAGGGATTAGTTTGATTTCACCGTCCAAAACATACTTCAGTGCAGGGCCGGACATTTCCGACATCTTACAAAACCATTGCAGCGATAGCTTAGGCTCAATTGCCGCATCAGTACGTTCAGAAAAACCTACCTGCGATTTATAATCTTCAACCCGTTCAAGGCTACCCTGCTCTTCAAGCATTACAGCGATCTTTTTCCGGGCAGCGAAGCGGTCTTCACCAACAAGTATCACGGCTTTCTCATTAAGAGAACCGTCATCATTCAATATATCTATAATCGGGAGATTATGTTTTACTCCAAGTTCATAGTCGTTAAGATCGTGAGCTGGTGTTACCTTAAGACAGCCGGTTCCAAACTCCATATCTACGTACTCATCCTCAATAACAGGAATTTCCCTTTCAACTAATGGGATAATGATCTTCTTTCCCTTGAGATGCTTGTATCTGTCATCATTCGGGTTGATACATATGGCAGAATCCGCCATGATAGTCTCAGGCCGGGTTGTTGCAACAACAATATAATCTGAAGCACCATCTCCCATCCCCGAATCTTGATTCTTCATACCTGATACTTTATACTTTATATAAAATAACTTCTGATTTACTTCCTTACGCATAACTTCTTCATCAGACACGGCAGTTTTGCCCTTCGGATCCCAGTTAACCATCCGGATGCCGCGGTAAATCCATCCCTTCTTATAAAGATGAATAAAGCTGTCAATAACCGCCTCAGACAGGTCGTCTTCCATGGTGAACCTGGTACGGTCCCAATCGCAGGAAGCGCCCAGCTTTTCCAACTGCTTTAGAATGATCCCGCCGTACTTATCCTTCCATTCGTAAGCATGAGTCATGAATTCTTCACGGCTTACGTCTTTCTTTTCTATTCCCTTTTCTTTGAGCAATGCTACTACCTTCGCTTCTGTAGCAATTGATGCGTGGTCGGTACCAGGAACCCAGCAAGCATTTTTACCCTGCATCCTTGCCCTCCTGATAAGAACGTCCTGGATTGTATTGTTAAGCATGTGCCCCATGTGCAAAACCCCGGTAACATTTGGTGGTGGTATGACTATAGTGTACGGCTCACGATCGTCCGGTACTGAACGAAAAAACTTCTTGTCCAGCCAGTATTTGTACCATTTATCTTCTGTTTCCTTTGGGTTATAGGTTTTAGGAATACTCATCTCTTGAAAGGGAATTAGAGGGCGAAATTACTCATTTAAGCTCTGATTTTCGAACATTGTACGTTTTACGTTGTACGTTATACGTTTGGATCGTTAAGTGATACGTTGTACATTATACGTAGTACGTCTGGATCATTAAGTTATACGTTGTACGTTAAATTTCTGGATTAATAAGTTATTCGTTTACGATACCTTAGGTTATGCGTTTTCCACGTACAACGTACAACGTATAACGTAATACTCATTCCACGTACAACTCAAAAAATTCCGTCTGACACAATAATCTCTTGGATTCAGAGTTATTGTACCAGTTCAGGTTTGCGTTTGAAACCATAATGATACATTTCTACTGAAAGATGAAAATCACCCCCAATTTCAAACTATCCTCATTCTTCCTTGATTATTTAAAGCTTGGGCGTATCATTTATTGGTTTAACAAATAAATTGTCCCTTCTTATTGACACGCACTCACCAGGCCCGTATCGTACAATTGGCGCACCGGTTAACATGGATGGGTATAAGGCATTCGATGTAAAGCCCAGGCGATAAGCTATACAAAAAGCCAGAGGACCGCATCCGGATCTGGTAATTTTCGGAATAATTTGTAAAAGCCCTGCGTTTTTGTAATTTCAAACGCAGGGCTTTTTACGTTACTACCTATGAACATTATTGATGTTATTTTAATCATTGTTATAAGTCTTGCGGTCTACAGTGGATGGTCAAAAGGGTTCATTCAGTCGTTGACCGAACTGGCAACCTGGCTGGGCAGCTTCCTCCTGGCATTTTTTTTATCCGAATACATCCTGAGGTTTCTGCAGCTATTTCATATCGAGGGAATCTGGGTAAGACCGGTTTTATTTATCGCTCTCCTGTTAGGCTTCAGCCATTTAATTTCTACACTCTGCGATCGGTGGACTGCTAACATCAGTGCAGAAACCCACTTCCACATAGCCAATAAGATATCCGGTATTCTTCCAGGGTTTATTTCAGGAGTTGTTTATGCTTCTCTGATATCCTTTTTTGTCTCCTCCTACCCAATGGGAAATCTTTCGCAAAGAACGAAAGACAGCATACTTGCAAGTACACTGAGTAAACAAAATGAATGGCCAGGTAAGCTGCTGGCGGAAATGGCTGCTGATATCGGGTACCGATCCCCGGACAATTTCACTGTTCATACCAAAGGCACTGAAATTTTAACTCTGCCTTTCAAAACGAGTACATTCAGGCCAAGACCTGACCTCGAGTTGAGGATGCTCCAGCTTATTAATGACGAACGTAGGAAGGCCGGACTTGGAGTAATAACATTTGACAATAAACTTGCTGTGGTTGCTACCAAGCACTCTTCAGATATGCTAAAAAGGGGCTACTTCTCACATTACACACCTGAAGGTAAAAGTCCTTTTGATAGAATGAGAAAAGACAGGGTTAGGTTTATAGTTGCAGGAGAAAACCTGGCACTGGCACAAACTCTGCAGTCAGCTCACGAAGGCCTGATGGAATCGCCGGTTCACAAGGCTAATATCCTTCATGTTTCATTTGGGCGGGCAGGAATAGGCATCCTGGATGCAGGTGTACATGGTATCATGGTAACTCAAAATTTCAGGAATTAAATCAAGCAGGAGCGTGGTATCTTTATAACAATTGATGGTGGTGTAACGTTAAAGTAATTCAAAACATGCCTGTGTTGAAATACTTTTTATCAGTTATACTCTGGTTTTCTGCGAGTGGATTGATGGCGCAAACCATGGATCCCAATTTTAAGCTTATGCTTGACAGCATTAATGATAAAAAAGCACCCCAGATATCCGTTGAAGAGTTTATTAACATGAACAAAAATGAAGTTTTTGTACTTGACACCCGGGAGACTGAAGAATTTAATGTCAGCCATCTAAAAAATGCCAGGCATGTTGGTTATTTTTGGTTTGACATGCGAAAAGTGTATGATATTCCAACCACAGCTAACATTGTGGTTTATTGCTCGGTAGGCAGCCGCAGTGAAAAGATTGCTCAAAAGCTCATCCATGCCGGCTACAAAAACGTTTACAGCCTTTTTGGTGGTATATTCGAGTGGGTTAACTCCGGACAGCCTGTCTACAAGCTAAACGGTGTTCAAACTTCTGAAATCCATACCTACAGAAAAGACTGGGCACGCTGGGTAGAAAAGGGAACTAAGGTTAATTAAGCGTAGGTGGATCAACCAAACTATGGACCAACCCCTAAGCTTCGCCATTACGTCAGATGGTTCTAAAACACTATTTAATCCCCAAATCGGCGAGCATTATCATTCCCGCCATGGGGCTCTCCAGGAAAGCAAACATGTCTTTCTTGAATCCGGGCTCAAATATTTTTTGAAAGACGGACTAACAAAAGCCAGTATTCTGGAAGTCGGATTTGGAACAGGTTTGAACTTCCTCGTCTCAGCAGAGTATTGCGGTTTGAACCAGATCAATCTGGATTACACCGGCATTGAAGCTTATCCACTAAGCTCCGATCTTATTTTCAATACTGAATATGGCCAGTATCTAAAGCCAGAGTTGTGGGAAGCTTTTACTCAGAATTATGAATTGGCGTTAACTGAGAAAATACAGCTTGATGCTCATTCTAAATTACAGATTGCTGCTACGACACTATTAGAATTTAAATCAGCCGCATTATTTGACGTTGTATATTTCGACGCCTTTGCTGCCATCCATCAGCCAGAGATGTGGAACGAAGAGGCATTGTCCCATATAAGCTCATTTCTCCGCCTCGGGGGTGTCTTTGTGACCTATGCAATTACCGGCAATTTAAAGCGAACCATGAAAGGATTGGGCTTTTCAATCGAAAAAGCGCCGGGCGCTCCCGGTAAAAGGGAAATGCTCAGAGCTGTCAAGTTATAGCCTACATTCCGGAGTCACTAGTGTCCGGTAAAAACTTAAAACTCGACAAAACATGTTCTTATGCTTTCCTCTGGAGGTTATTTACTAATTTTTTATAAAGCAAGCCCCCTTATTAAATTCAACCAAACCTGACCCCGAAGGTGGTCACATGTTTATAGTAAGGTTGTGTATCCGGTTTCCCGACCCCGAAGGTGGTCGTATGTATATGAAATTGTCACATGCGACCACCTTCGGGATCGATTTGACGGAAAATTCTATTGCTATAAATATACGACCACCTTCGGGGTCGAAAAGTGAAATCTTTAACGGACACTACTGATTCAGGGGTAACAAACAAAATCTTATTTTTGCGGACAAACTATAATAGATGCCCGCAAATCCGATCCCCCCTTCCGGTACTAATCCAGCCGATTCCTTTGAACGCTTGCTGACAATCATGGACACCCTTCGTGAGCAATGCCCGTGGGATAAGAAGCAAACCATGGAGACGCTCAGGCATCTGACTATCGAAGAAACTTACGAATTGTCTGATTCAATTCTCGAGGGAAATATGGCCGAGATAAAAAAGGAATTGGGCGACCTTATGCTGCATTTAGTTTTCTACACCCGAATCGCTACGGAAAATAACCACTTTAATATTGTCGATGTTCTAAACAGCATCTGTGATAAATTGATCCATCGGCATCCGCATATATACAGTGATGTAGTAGTAGAAGACGAAAATGATGTTAAACGTAACTGGGAACAATTGAAGCTTAAAGAAGGTAACAAGACTGTACTTGGCGGTGTTCCTGCGTCTTTACCAGCATTGGTTAAATCATCCCGCATCCAGGAAAAGGCCCGCGGTGTTGGCTTCGACTGGGACAATAAAGAACAGGTCTGGGAAAAGGTGGAAGAAGAGCTAAGGGAATTTAAAGAAGAATTTAACACTTCCGAACATAAACCAGTAGATAAAGAGAAAGCTGAGGCGGAATTCGGAGATCTTCTGTTTTCGCTGATCAACTATGCCCGTTTTATTGATATAAATCCTGAAGATGCTCTGGAAAAAACTAATAAAAAGTTTATCAAACGCTTCCAATATCTCGAAGGCAAAGCCCAGGATCTGGGAAAGAACCTAAAGGACATGACCCTCGCTGAGATGGATATCTTTTGGAATGAAGCCAAAAAACTGTGAGTATTTTACGATAATTATTCACTGATGTTGCGTTTAATGGATCGTTCGCGTATTAACAGTATAAGCGACAATTATGAACCGTTTAATATTCTCAGCTATTGGAGTGATCTTAACTTTTGCCTGGATTGTTTACACCGCTCCGAGCAAACCAGAAAAGATTGATACTGAAGTCGGAAAGATTAAAAAAATCAGCAAATCCGGATCGACATCTTTGCATAAGATTACGCAACCCATCTATAAAAGCATTGAATCCCGCAATATCAACGCAGGTTCTAAGGTTTTAGTGATGGCAGCAAATGAAAGGAATGAGTGAATGCTTTGCAATCACCAACCCGTATAGATAGAAGAGTATATTTAATAAATGTTCAAAAAGACAGTCATTTCTGAAGAAGAGCTCATTCAGAAATGCAAGCAGGGGAATTTAAGGCACCAGGAAAAGCTTTATATGCATTTCTATAGCTACGCTATGGGCGTTGGCTTAAGGTACTTAAGTAACCGCGATGATGCCCTGGAGGTTGTCAATGATTCCTTTATAAAGGTTTTCAAGTCCATCGACAGTTTTAAGAATGAACAAAATTTTAAACCCTGGTTGAGAAAAATAGTGGTTAATACGGCACTTGACCGAAGGAGAAAAGATCTTAAGCACCAGAATCAAATGGATCTTGAAACAGCTGAGAATGTGTCTTTCGCACCGCAGGCTATAGCACATTTGAATTCACAGGATATACTAAAGCTGCTGGATGCTTTGCCGATGGTACAGCGAACGGTTTTTAATATGTATGAAATTGATGGTTATAGTCACGAAGAGATCGGCAGAATGCTGCTGATCTCTGCGAGCTCTTCAAGAGTAAATTTGAGCAGGGCTAAGGAGAAATTAAGAGAAGCTCTGAGATTCGAACAATCAGAATATGAGAAAAATGACAGATCGGAAACTTACAGATAAGATCAGTCAGGTGTTTGACAATTTCGAAGATCCGTCGGCCGAACATGGCTGGCAGGAGCTTCGAAAAAAATACCCTGAGTCTGATAAAAAACCGGTCCTACTTTGGTGGGGAGCGGCGGCGGCAGCGTTAGTCGTTCTGTGCGGCCTGTGGTTTATTGTCCCCGAAGCAAACCTGGGAGATCAAAAAATAGTGGATAAAAAATCGCAGGCAGAAATAACTAAGGGTCAAGTTTCTGCAGAAAATAATGGATCTGAGAAAGCGCAGGCAGATATTACTAACAATCCGGTTTCACCTTCTGAAAACTCAGAAAAGGCTGCCATTATTTCACGGCCCAAATCTTCTCAATTTTATACGGAAGCTAAGAGAATTACTAAACAGCCTCAGGAAAGAGAAAGCCATGGTGCTGTAGCACCGGCTCAATCTTCTGGCAAATCGGCCCCAATTGCTATTTCTGATTCAATCGCGCCACAGATTTTGACA
>NZ_JBBJNI010000150.1:0-10217 GCF_037719425.1 Daejeonella sp.
TTTAAGTACTAACTCGTGTTTTGCGGTATCACCAGTTGAGGTGCTATCCGCCCCGATTTCTTTGATTTGCGATGAATTACACGCCGAAAATAAAATTGCGGATGCCGCGAGAAAAAAGAGATTTTTGGTTTCCATACTATTAGGTTTTAGATTACTGAGTACTAATTTAAATTTAATTCCGGAAGATGCTCCGCATTTAAGGAGTAGAACAAAATTTAATTATACCGGGTATTAAAACCTATCATTAGAACTCTACTATAATTCAGCATCCCATTTTTATGATCTTTTATTCGCGTATTGCCATTGCTACGACTTTATTGGAATAATGGCGTGTTATTTCAAAATTTCTTCCAGGTAAGAATCCAGTTTGTCGAACGGTTCTGGTGCTGCTGTATTATTTTTTGTTGACACGATCTTTTGATTAGAAGTTTAATTTAATTTTCTTTTAATAGGTCAGCCAACCGGTCGAACATAATAAGCCAGCTTGGATAAGCTCCGGTTCGTTTCGCCAATGCCTCAGAAACTGTTTGATGAAGAATAAGCATGGTTTTCCCGTCCAGGTCTTCGAAGGTTATCGTTAAGGTAGTTTCTTCCGGCCATTCCGGATCCATTCCTGCATCCTCTGCGCTTATTAGATTTCCGTGCTCGTCGGAAACAGCCATTGTATGTACGATTAGTTCAGGATATAGCACTTCCTTGTAAATTCCTTTGCACCAGCATTCCTTTCCATTTGGGATAACGATGCACGAGAGAAAGCTGCCCCCATTTTTCATATCAATCTGTGGAAATGAAATGCTGCAGCCAGTCGGCGCATACCATTTTAAAAGGTGTTCAGGGTCGGTCCATGCCTTGAAAACTAATTCCCTTGGCGCGTCAAATACACGCGTGATATGGACCTGATCGTTCGCAGTTCCACCTTTTTCTTTGTTATTTTCCATCCTGTTTGGCTTTAATTTGTAAGTCGGTGAGATAATTATCTAGTGAATCCAATCTTCCTGTCCAAAGCTTTCTATACTGCTCAACCCAACTCGACACTTCAATAAGCTTTTCGAGCTTTGCCTCGCAATAACGCTCACGGCCTTTCTGTTTAATCTTTACAAGCCCGCATTCGGTCAGGATCTTTAGATGCTTATAAACAGCAGCCCTGCTGACATCAAAATTCTCTGATACCGAATTTACATTCATTGATTTAAAAGCGATCATGTTTATGATCTCTCTTCTTGTCGGATCTGCTATGGCTTGAAAAACGTCCCTTCTCATAATATGAAACCTTTTGGTTTCCAAATGTAAATGAAACCTTTTGGTTTCTCAAATTTATTTGAAAAAAATTTCCCGGGAAGGGGGCACAGTATCCGGACCACCGGTAATACTTTTAAGAGAAAATAAGGCAAAAGCCTCGAACTGTGAACTACGGGTGGATTATTGCAGTTGGAATAATCATAGTATTCCCTATCTCATCTTCCAGTACTTCAGCATCGAAGCCCGAAACAGTGAGTAAAGCGATTATGCTATCGGAATTGATTTCACCTGTTTCACTTTTCACTCTCATTATCCGGTCGCAGTCTTCCAGGTCGAAGTTAACTGCATAATCAGAAAATAATCTTTCCACCTGTTCAATCAGCCGGGCGGCTTCATAGGGATCATCGACGTTGGTTCTAAAGACTTCTATCATGGATGTTTTCTCGTCTGAACTTCTTAAATCAAATTAAGCTAAGGCTGCATCGGGGTTTAGCCATACAATTTCCCAGAGATGATTATCGAGGTCCTGAAACGCATGCTGATACATGAATCCATGATCCTGCGGTTCGCTGTATATCGAGCCACCTGCGGCAACAGCTTTATCAATCATTTCTTCAACCTGGTCTTTCTTTTCTACCGACAGGCAGATAATTGACTCGGTATTTTTTGAGGCGTCGCAAATCTCTTTGGTAGTAAAGGTCTTGAAAAATCTTTCAACCAGGAGCATAACATAGATCGTATCGCTGACCACCATGCATGCTCCTTCGTCGTTAGTGAAGTTTGGATTGAATTGGTAGCCAAGGGCTGCAAAAAAATCCATTGATTTTTTAAGATTCTTAACCGGGATATTTACAAAGATATTTGTCGCCATAACCGGGATAGCTGTTTGTCTATTTCTTTTCCAATATTCTTTTCAAGTTAGCAAGGCTTGTGTCCATATCCTTAACCAGCATTTTTTTCATGAAAAGGGTCATCAGATTCATAGGATATTTCTGTACTCCTTCCATAGACCAGTTTAATCTTGTCTGATCTCCAGACACGTTTTCTGTGTTCATGCGTGTCTGCGCGACTCCCTCAAAAGGCTTTTCAAACCGGATCTCAATATCAACGCTCTGACCCTCATCAACATTTACTATTTCCTGCTCGCCTTTGCCTGCACTTTTGTTTTCACTATCCCAGGCGTACACAAATCCAACCGAGCCGTCCTTCCCCCTAAATTCTGTTTTCTTGTCAGGGTCACTCATAACCCACTTGCTGTAGAAATCCTGGTTCCTGAGGTATCGGATGTAGTCAAAAACCTCTTCCTTATTTCTGTGTATCAGCACTTCGCTTTCAACGCGGTATGTTTTACTGACAAATAAAGCAGCTACCAAAACCAGTACTACAACTGCCGCGATGCCTATTAGAATGTTTACTATCATAACTCTTAGATTACATATATTTCATGGCATCGTAGCCAAGCAGCCTTCTCTATAAAGCGATCTGTCCGATACAATTAGCCTCTCTGTAAGATACAAATGTGATCAAATCAAAAAGAGGAAATTCCATTCCCGGCATCTCGATCTTTTTGTTCAACTGGGCATCATCCGCATTCACTAATAATTCTCGTAAGATCGGACTGATTTCTTTCCAGTCTTTCTTAAATTGTTCTAACGACGGGTAGGTCACGCCTTCTTTTATTCCCTGATTATCTTTGAACAGATCATCGGCCTGTTGTTTGTAAGATTTCGATTTATCAAGATCGCGGGCAAGCTCATATCTCTGCTGAACTAAGCTTCCCGCCAGCCAGGCAATGTGATTCGCCTTTGTGTCCAGACGCGAATGTGCATCCTTGTCGGATATTCCTTCAAGTGCATTGTTAAAGAATGTAGTTTGCATATCATACAATGCAGGAATGGTAGCCATTCGGGCGCTTTTCGTTTTTAATTCCATGTCTTTCAGATTGTTTAAACAAATTTAGCTTAAATGCCGCCGTCTCCTAGGGTTGAATAAGACATTATAAAGGGTTGATTGCGACATTAATTTGAAGCCATAATTGTGGATACCGAGATAAATTATTCGAAATATTGGGGAACAAGTATCTAATGCCTATTTTGCCGTAGAAAAGAATAAGCTTATGAAAAATACCCTCACTGGATTTATTATCTTGATAACTGTGTCGATAGGCTATGGACAAGCCCCGGCAGCCCCATCTACTATGTCTTTATCAACACCAGCCTTTCCAGATGGTGGTATCATCCCAATAAAATTTAGTCAGGCTGCACCCGGAGCGGCTCCTGGCGAAGGCACTTCACCGGCTTTAAGCTGGACCGATGTGCCGGCGGGCACAAAAAGTTTTGTGCTGCACATGCATGATCTGGATTTCGTCCGCAATAAAACTACCGACGATCAGGTTCACTGGCTGGTATGGAACATTCCCGCCGACTCTAAAGGCTTTCCTGAGGGACTGCCAAGAGGAGCTACGCTGCCTGACGGAAGCTATCAGATCAGTGTGACCGGGCTTGTGTATCGCGGCCCCGGCGCTGCTGCAAGTGGCCCCCTTCACCATTACATGTTCGAGCTCTTCGCCCTCGATACAAAACTCAATGTAAAACCGGCTGCTGATGCGTTTGAGTCGCGTAAGCTAATAATGAAGGCAATGGAGGGACATATTCTGGGCCGGGCGGCTTATGGGGGGAGGTTTAGGAGACCTTAATCAAGTTGACAGTTGAGAGTTGAAAGTGGAAAGCGGAAAAATCAGGTGCGGATGCAGATAATCCAAAAGTGCGGGAATGAGAAGCCTTGATGTGGAAAATTCAGCAAGATTTCCCGGGTCGACACCAGATGAAAAGTGGGTACTGATAAATAAGATTTTTGAATTTCAGGAATTAGGATAAAAATAAATATATTTCGTACATGTTTAGTTTAAAAGGAAAATCAGCGGTTATTACAGGAGGCGGCAGTGGAATTGGCAGAGCAATATCAGTACTTTTTGCAGCGCAGGGCGCTCATGTTCATATTGTTGAATTGAATTCAGAGTCCGGTGATATTGTAGCAAAGGAGATAATCTCAAACGGAGACCAGGCATCTGTGCATTCTTGCGATGTGTCTGATCAAGCGAAAGTCGTGTCTCTTTTTAATACTATTGGGAAGATAGATATCCTTGTAAATAATGCAGGTATAGCCCATGTCGGCAATGCTGACAGTACTTCTGCTGAAGATTTTGAGCGTGTCTACAACGTGAATGTAAAGGGTGCTTATAATTGCCTGTTCGCCGCTATTCCGCTTATGAAAAAGAATGGAGGCGGTGCGATTGTGAATCTGGCGTCGATCGCAGCAATAGTTGGGCTTTCTGACAGGTTTGCATACTCAATGAGTAAGGGTGCTATTTATGCTATGACATTATCTGTTGCCAAAGATTACCTGGCTGATAATATCCGGTGTAACAGCGTTTCGCCAGCTCGTGTGCACACTCCGTTTGTGGATGGCTTTATCTCAAAAAACTATCCGGGTAGAGAGGATGAAATGTTCGAAAAGCTTTCAAAAAGCCAACCTATTGGTCGGATGGCTAAACCAGATGAGGTTGCAACTATGGCATTATATCTGTGCTCAGACGAGGCAAGTTTTCTGACTGGCTGTGATTATCCGGTGGATGGAGGATTTATAAAGCTGAATACTTAAAATAACAGATGACTATACAACCATTAAGTTTAAACAGCAGCCTGAGGGCGTATTTATCTATACAAACAACACCGGCATGGAATCTCCAGGCCGGATCATTCGACTAAAAATCCAATAATCCATGAAATTAATACGATGGGGAAATCCCGGCAAGGAAAAAACAGGAGTTATTATTAATGACGTCAAATACGACACATCGTCTTTTGGCGAAGATTACAATGAGCAGTTCTTTGAAAACGACGGGCTAAAACGCCTTGCCCAATATGTGAAGGCGAACGAGGGTAAACTTCCTGTTGTTGCTGAGGGTGAACGACTTGCAGCCCCTTTTGCCAGGCCCTCAAAGATTCTTTGTATAGGGCTAAACTATGCAAAGCATGCTGCTGAAATGGGAGTACCTATACCGGCAGAGCCGATATTGTTTATGAAATCTACAACAGCGCTTATAGGCCCAAATGATGTTATCACTATTCCTAAAGATTCTGTGAAAACTGACTGGGAAGTAGAGCTGGCTTTTGTTATTGGTAAAAAGGCGAGCTATGTTTCAGAGGATGAGGCAATGGATTATGTCGCCGGATATTGCCTTCACAATGATGTATCTGAACGTGAATTTCAATTGGAACGAGGCGGAACCTGGGACAAGGGTAAAGGGTGCGATACATTTGCCCCAATGGGGCCTTTTATGGCTACTACCGATGAAATTAAAGATCCTCATAACCTTCGATTATGGCTGAAGCTGAATGGTAAAATACTTCAGGACAGTAATACAGACGACCTGATCTTCAATATTCCGTTTCTGGTTTCTTATGTGAGCCGGTTTATGACCCTACTTCCAGGTGACGTGGTTTCGACTGGAACACCTGCCGGGGTTGGACTAGGGCTCAAGCCACCACTTTTCCTGAAAGATGGCGATATCGTTGAGCTAGGTATTGATGGTCTGGGAGAGGCCCGGCAGGTTGCGAAAGCCTATGTTAAAAGTTGATTCACATCAGGGACAGTGCTACACATTAGAGCCAAGAATCAAGAGCCAGGAACCAAGATAGATTCAGGGTTTATTTATTGACACCGGTTATTTTATAGACCCTGAACGAACGTATTAAGCCGGGATTTACCAACTTCAATTATAATTAGTAATGGCAACCTTACCGGAGTACGTCTTGGTTCTTGGTTCTTTGTTCACTCTTTTGCTATCTTTAAAGCCTCAATAGTTGTATAATATTTAGCAATCATATTGGGCGCTTCCCACTCGGGCATCTTTCCGCTTTTGATATAAGCGATCGCCACTTCAGAGGAATTAGTACGTTGAAATTTCCCAGGTTTAACCTCCCATTGGTCGCCGTTTTTTATAAATTCTGTGCCCGGATATTTGTCTTGCAGTTTTTGCTGCGCAGCATGAATCTGTTTCTCGAATAGCGGAATATCAGCGCCTGGCTGTGGTTTTACGAATAATGTCGCTCTATACTTTTCGGCAGCATCCTGTCTTATTTCCAGATCTGCCTTTGTACCGCGCATTAAGGAATAATGGGTGTCGCTGCTGCCTGGAGGCTCTCTGTAGTTCCAAAGAACTGTGACCTTGGAGTGGATTCCTTTAAGCGTATAGTTCATCTCACCATTTGAATAAACCGAAAGGATACTGTCTTTAAGATCTTTTTTAAGATAGTCCGGGTACTGATCAAGTTTAGTGACGAGTTTAAATTCAGAAGGAGTAAGCTTTGATGGCCATTCCCTGGAAGAGATAACCTTCACGTCAGTTCTATAGTTAAGGGATTTGTCGGGAAAGCTTAGCCATTGATTCAGGTCCACTAAATGTGTGCTTACATCCACGATACCATGTCCCTGCTGATCAACATCAAAGAACCAACCTGGCCTGATGCCCGTTTGTCCGGCTGGCCCTTTCAAATAATGATGAAGATTGGCCTGAACCAGCGCTGGGTTTTCCAAGTTTCCTTTTTGAAGGCTGCCAAACAGTTCCGGGATTTGGGCAAGTTCTTTTTGGAGGATGTTACTAATGTCATAACGCAGATCCATCGGATCAAACAGGACAAGCTTTTTACGTGCGGCTGTCTGGAATGATTTTTCAAGCGATCTGAAATCGGTAATAGCCATGGGTTTATCCGCGATGACGTGAAAACCTCCTTCGATAGAACGTGTTATATACCCGGATTTTTTACTGTTGTTTCCAGAAATGAGGACGGCATTACCTTTTTTATCGGCAAGCATTTTTTCAAGATAATCTGATCCCGTATACACTACCAGCTTCCAGTTCGTGGGATTGATTTTCCGGGTATTTGCCCTTTCAATGGAGTTCATATACTGCTGAACATCCGGGCCCGCAGGAGCATAGACATGCACTTTAGGATCAATAGCCTGGTTCATAGAACTCTGCATAAACGTCGCATGTCCGTGGCCGGGATCAAGAATTATAAGTTTAACTACAGCGTCCCCTTGGTGAGAAGCGGCAGGAACATTTACAAAGCCGCTGTTAGTGCTCATAATTATCGAAATGCCTGCTATTAATAAAGTCCATTTGCGGGAACCTGTTTTTGAATTTTTAGTCATGTTAATGCTGAGTAGGAATGAAAAGAGAACACTTAATTATGTTATGGTTTTTTATGCGGTTAAGGTCTTTGTTCCTTGTTCCTTATTCTTTTTTCTTCACAAAGTAATCATAAACCATCTTACTTACGTTCGACATAGCCAGCACTCCAGCTTTATCATCCGTCATTTCTTTTGATAAAAGAACCAATACATATTTTCTGCCATCAGGAAGGTAGACTATTCCGGCGTCATGGTTTATCCCCTTTATCCAACCTGTCTTGTGTGCTACTTTTACATCCCTGGGAAGCTGAGCGGGAATCTTATCGTTAAAGGCCTGGTCCAGCAGTATTCTGATCATCGCATTAGACGACCTCTTATTAACTATTTTACCCTTCGCCATATCATTAAATATTACCATCTGATCGAAGGCTGTAGTTGTATTATTCATCCCTTTCTGATAAGCTTTGCTATCTTCCACGCCGCGCAAAACCTGAATGTCATTCGCACCCATCTCACGCATAGTCTGGTTTACATTTTTCGCTCCAACCAGATCAATAATAATGTTTGTGGCCAGATTACTGCTCTTAATAATCATTAAGTAAAGCAGATCGTATATTGGAAGTTTGGTGCCCACCTTTGTATAAAGCACCGAATCACTGTCATCTCCGGCATCCAGGGAGAACAGGCTTTCATCAACAATACTTTTAAATTCATTTTTGACAGGGATACGTTCGCGAATCCTGAACTTGCCCGCAGCGGCTTGTTTGTAAGCCTCGATTAACACCGGGGTTTTCATTGTGCTGGCGGCGTGAAAGTTGATTTTCTCGTTGATGAGGATCTCCTCGCCAGTTTGGAGATTTTTGAAAGCTAGCGCGAAAGTGCCTTTTTGCTTTGCGAATTCTGCTTTAATCTGCTCTTTTAATTGTTCCGGATTTTTTAACGAGTTGGTTGGTGAAGAGATCATTACTGAAAGTGTAAGTAGAATTGCTGATAATGTTATGCTCATAATAATTTGATATAATTAAAGATACAATTGTATTTTTATCTGATAAAATAGCAGAACACATACACCCTTGTAATGAAACTTAAATTATTGGTATTCTTCAACCTCATGTTTATTACGACTCATTTTGCGATGTGTCAGAATCCAGCGAAAAATAGTTTGGCGGTAGAGAAAATATGGGGGCAATATGATAAATATAAAGAGCCTGGCATTAAGAACAGGTTTATGAAACACGCAGAGATGATGCCTTTGATCCCGAAACACGTGGATTCCAGGTTGGTGACTATAGAAGAAATAGGTAAGTCAGTCCGTGGCAGGAGTATTAACCATTTAACAGCCGGACGTGGAAAAACTAAGGTAATGCTATGGTCTCAAATGCATGGTGATGAATCAACGGCCACTATGGCCCTGTTTGATATGTTTAACTTCCTCAGTTCAAATGATGATAATAGTGAGTTAAGAAAATTGATTTTGAATAATCTGGAGCTCCATTTCGTTCCGATGCTTAATCCCGATGGGGCGCAGGCCTGGAAAAGAAGAAATGACCTGGAGATTGATATTAATCGCGATGCACGTATGCTGGTGACTCCCGAAGGACGGGCACTTATGGAACTGGCAAAAAAACTGCAGCCGCAGATCGGCTTTAATCTGCATGACCAGAATTATCTTTATTCCTCAGGACGGTCAAAGAATTCAGCTACGATTTCGTTTCTCGCTCCCGCATATAATTATCCAAAGGATATGAACGCAGTCCGCAAGCGGGCTACACAGATTATCCTGTCGATGAATAAAGCACTGCAAACTAAATCTCCAGGGAACGTAGCAAAGTATAACGATGATTTCGACCCCCGTTGTTTTGGAGATACTTTCCAGGGCATGGAAATTTCGACCATTCTTATCGAATCGGGGGGTTACTATCATGATCCTGAAAAGCAGTTTATTCGGAAGCTTAATTTCCTGGCTTTGCTGACAGCTTTTGAAGCTATAGCTAAATCATCCTATGAAAAAGAAGATATAAAGGACTATGATGCAATTCCCGAAAATGAAAACTCCCTTTATGATGTCTTTGTAAAAAACGTAATCATCACCAAAGAAGGCCGGGAATTTAAAACCCACCTTGGCATAAACCGCTCCCAGGTACGGTCGACAGATAACGCAGCGATGTCATACAGTGGCCGTATCGCTGAACTGGGTGATCAGGAACTGGTGTTTGGATATGATGAAATAGATGCATCCGGGTTGAAGTTCACCCCGGCGAATATTAAGACCATGACTAAAGCTGAATGGGAGAAATTAACTCCGCAGCAAGAATTAGATCTGATAAAAGAGGGATATCTTTTTGTTAAATGGTCAGATGGCCCATCGCCTACCGGAGCAATTAAGAATCGATTATTGAACCTGACTAACAATACCGAGAATGCGGTCCAGGAAGCGGGAATAGGGCAAAACGCTCAATTCCTCCTTACCAGAGACGGCAAGCCAGTTTTTGCTGTGGTAAACGGTTACAAAGTGGATTTGAGCCAGCCGGCGAAAGTGCTGGCGAATACTTACGGATATTAGCTATGGGCTATCAGCTATGAGCTCTTGGTATGGCGCATAAAAATGGGGCAATATAAATGGTTGCCCCATTCTTCTAGTGATATCTTAAACGTTTGCAGGAAGCTGATAGCTCACAGCCCAAAGCTAACTGCTCAAGGATAAAATTCCCGTACCCGCGTCTCTTCCGGAATAGCTTGTTCAGTTTTCCCAAGTTTGCGCAGGAGCACAGCGCGATATTTAT
>NZ_JBBJNI010000151.1:0-10217 GCF_037719425.1 Daejeonella sp.
GCGCAGGCTGGAACCTTGCTGTCAAATGGAACCTCTATTTTATAGAGCCTCTCTTTAAAGGAAATCTTTCTTTCAAAATGAACCTGTCTTGCAAGATGGACCTCTCTTTTGCGTCGGGGAGCCCGCTATGATAATCTATTTTATCTCCGTAATCACCAGATACTGCAGTTCTGAATATGCGGTGTCAATAAGAAACCTGATGTTTTTAACATCGATTTCCTGATTAATAGTTTTGGAAAGTTCAACGAGTCTGAACCTCTCTTTATTAAAAGTCTCAGGAGCAGTGGATCTCTGCTTATTCATTAACGAATTTGCCTTCTCTCTCTCAAAAAGCATTTTTAAATCGCTATTAGTGGTTCTGTATTCCAGAACGCAAAGCTTGTATTCCGGATGGGGCGAGGCCATTTTAGTTACGTTATCGAAAGCCTTAGCTGTTAAGGCAGTGCTGTGGGGTAAAACAAACGATTTAATAACAAGCAGTAAGGTAATGAGGGCAGATATCATGATTACATTTTTTATGGAGAACCGATACTTTAATGCAATATAAAGAATTCGTTCTACTACTGGTAGTGATCTGATGATCGAGCTTTTCGCGTAAGCTTTAATGCTGTGGCAGCTGCTTTGACTTTATTTAACGGTGGGATATGAATTTAAATCGATGAGGTCAAATCGCGTGAGAGCTTAGTGTGGCGCCAAACAAAAGATCCCTGCCGTAATGACAAGGATCTTTGTTTGAGTCAAGAGATATAAGATATGAGAATGGAGCTTTTGGCAGTCGGCTCTCCCCTAGCTAAATTCAGCTTTCCCTTTTCAACTTTCAGCTTTCTTCGAATCTCAATTAAATTAGCGAAACACTCCTGTTAACAAACTCCGTCAACTCAGCACCGGTAAGCATTCCCTGAGAAAGCAATGCCAGATCGAATGCTTGTTTAGCTAGTTGAGTTTGCTCAGCTTCATCACTGGTTTGCAGGATCTTGCCTACAAGCTTGTGATTGCCATTGATGGTTACGTTATAGCTATCCGGTAAGTTTCCGTAGAAGTTCATGCCGCCGCCCATGGCAGCCATATCTTTCATGCGGCGCATAAACTCGTCCATGGTTACGATAACGGGAAGCTCATCCGGGTTCAGGCTGTCAACTTCTACTTTCATGCCTGGTTTAACGATGGCCTTTTCGAAGATACCTTTCACCTTTTCCTTTTCCTCGTCGTTAAGAACAGCAACGATGTTTTCGTCTTTGCTGATGATCTTATCCGCAGAAGCGGCATCCACACGTTTCAGGGAAACTTTCTCGAGCTTTTGCTCCATCTGGCTGATGAAGTGGGTATCGATAGGAGAGTCCATTAAAAGCACGTCGTAGCCTTTCTTGTTCGCAGACTGGATGAAGCTGTCCTGTTTCGCCGCGTCAGTCGCGTAAAGCAATACGAGGTTACCGTCTTTGTCGGTTTGATTTGCCTTTACTTTTTCTTTGTATTCTTCAACCGTGAAGTATTCCTTCGCGGTATTGCCCATCAGGACAAAGTCTTTTCCTTTATCGTAGAATTTCTCTTCGCTGATCATGCCGTATTTTACGAACAGGCCAATATCCGACCATTTATCTTCGTAAGCTTTGCGGTCTGATTTGAATAGTGATGCAAGCTTATCAGCCACCTTTTTGGTGATGTAGGTATTGATCTTCTTTACCGAGCTATCGGCCTGCAGGAAGCTTCTGGAAACGTTCAGCGGTATATCCGGTGAGTCAATGATACCGTGAAGTAGCATCAGGAATTCAGGAACCACATCTTTTACCTCGTCGGTGATGAACACCTGGCGTGAGAAAAGCTTGATCTTGTTGCGCTGCATCTCGAAGTCGTTTTTCAGCTTCGGGAAGTAAAGGACTCCGGTAAGGTTGAACGGATAATCCACGTTCAGGTGGATCCAGAACAATGGCGGCTCAGAGAAAGGATATAGTTCCTGGTAGAAAGAAAGGTAGTCCTCATCTTTCAGCTCCGTCGGCGATTTAGTCCAGATCGGGGTAGTGTTGTTAATGATATTCGGAACCTCTACAGAGTTATATTTTGATTTGCCATCAGCATCTTCGCCATCAGGCTCGGAAGTAGATTTAGTGCCAAATTGTACCGGTATAGGAAGGAATTTACAGTATTTGTCAAGAATGCCCTGAAGCTTACCTTTGTCGAGGAATTCTTTTGATTCTTTATTTATATGAAGGATAATATCCGTACCGCGCTCCGTGCGGCTACCTTCGCTGATCTCAAATTCGGTGCTGCCATCGCAGATCCATCTGGCTGGCTCAGAACCTTCTTTATATGAAAGCGACTGGATCTCTACCTGGTCGGCAACCATAAAGGCCGAATAGAAGCCTAGGCCGAACTTACCGATGATCTCATTGGCATCTTTGGCATCCTTAAACTTCTCTACGAACTCTGTAGCACCCGAAAACGCGATCTGGTTGATGTATTTCTTGATCTCTTCGCCAGTCATACCCAAACCATTATCGGAAATGGTGATGGTCTTTTTCTTCGCGTCGAATGAAACAGATACATTCAACTCGCCAAGGGCACCCTTGTATTCTCCTAAAGAAGAGAGGCGTTTGATCTTTTGCGTAGCATCCACTGCATTTGCCACCAGCTCTCTCAGGAAGATCTCGTTATCCGAGTATAAAAACTTCTTAATGATCGGAAATATATTTTCCGTGTGGATCGAAATGGTTCCTTTTTCTTGCATTTGTCTTGGTTTGAACTTAATGTTTTAGATGTAAGGGGTGTAACAAAGGTTATTCCAAAGGAGGTTTTCTGTCAAGATGACACCAAGTTCTGACTAAGAGCAATCTTTTGTCCGTTTCTGAGGTGAAGCGTACACGGTTGATGCATTTGGCCACCCGGGGCGGATGACTTACGAAGTCTATATCCGCCATGAACATAAATCGTCAGTCTAAATTTAAAAGAGACTGGCGAAGTTTCGTTCCGCTGAGCTATTAAACTTCGCAAGTCGGTATCTATCGACCTCTCAGTCCGCCCGAGGCGGACAGCTCCCCTTGAAAGAAGGGGAGCACGAGCGTACACAACGCATGCACGACTGAATGACACAGAAATCTATCTTTCAAAGTTGGCCAACGTCAGATAGGCGATACTATGATGCGATAGGTCCGGCGTCCGTCTGAAAATCGCAACGGCACATTTGTTGCATTATACAAAGCAGGTATTTATAGCGCAAGGCTTCGAATCATATAACACTGATAATAAACCTTTTAACCAATTGTATAATCTGTCACTAACCACTTATGTATACTAATATGCACCAACAACCTTACAAAACGTATTACTACGTTCTAAGAAAACATCTCCTGGTTCTAACAGGAGTTTCCCTGATCGCGCTTGCTTCGGCTTGCGGCGGCGAGACGAGCAAGGCGGAAAAGCAGGTTGCCCGCAAGCCGCAGCCGGTACTGGACAGCACGTATTATATTAGCTACATGACCAAAGATCCTTTGCTGAAAGAGCATACGGATTGGGCTAAGAAATTTTACCGCGAGCGCAGCTTTAAATTGGGCTGGTTCAAGAATAATGAGATCGTTCCCCAAGCTAATGAAATGATGACGATGATCAGCAAGGCAGGCGAGGAGGGACTCGATCCGAAGAAATACCAGTTCAAGGATTTCAAAACCATGTTTGCCAACCTCGAAGCTGCAAAAGCTGACTCCGCCAAATTCACTGAAATCCAGAAGGAAATTGATGTAGCTCTAACAGGCACCTATTTCGTTTGGGCTTCAGATTACTACCGGGGAGTCATCATTCCAAAAGAGAATAAAGAGATTGAATGGGATGTGAAGCGTAATAAAATTAAGCTTCACAAGGCATTAATGACGGTTCTGAATGAACGTGAAAGTAAGTATTCGTATGCAAAGTTTAGTCCGCTGCACCCTGAATACGCAAGACTTAAATCAGCCCTTGCTAATTACAGGAAAGTACAGGCTGCGGGCGGATGGCCAAAGGTTACATCTACTAAATATGCCGTCGGACAGAAGTCACCTGCAGTTTCGGGTTTGAAAAAACGCCTGGGATTAGCTTCGGCAGATTCAACCTTCAATGCGGAAACTGTTACTGCTCTTAAAAACTTTCAATCGGCCCAAGGCTTGAAACCTGACGGAAATTTAGGCCCAGAAACGGTGAAGCTTCTTAATGTACCTGTAGATCAGCGAATTAAGCAAATCATCCTTAATATGGAGCGCTGGAGATGGATCCCGAAAAGCTTTGAAGAAGATTATCTGATCGTAAATATACCTGAGTTTAGATTACGTGTCTTTGAAAAAGGTAAAGAGGCATTAGCAATGAATGTTATTGTGGGTAAGACCATGAACAGCACGCCGATATTTAGTGATAAGATGGAAAACGTGGTTCTCGCACCGTACTGGAATGTTCCTGCTAGTATAGTAAGAGATGAACTGGGGTCGAAAATTGCGAATGATCCCGGATACCTCGAACGCACTAATATGGAGCTAGTAGATTCGAAGGGTAATCAGGTTGATCCTTCGCAAGTTGATTTCAGTTCAGTAACAAGGGACAGCTGGAAATATATCTTACGTAAAAAACCTGGGCCGAAAAATGACCTTGGTGATGTAAAATTCATTTTCCCTAATACGAATGATATCTACCTGCACGATACGCCTCACGATGAATTATTCAGTCAGGCAAAACGTAATTTCAGCCACGGATGTGTGCGTGTTGAGCGGCCGTTGGAGCTTGCAGAGTACCTTTTACGTCCGGTAGGATGGGACATGGGCAAGATTCAAAGTACTATCGCGCAAGGAACGGAGAAACATGTTAGATTAAAACAAGTTCTTCCGGTATACCTTGTGTACTTTACCGCATGGGCAGATGAAAGCGGAAATGTTCATTTCCGTGAAGATATATATGGTCATGACAGGACTTTGGCGCAGCAGTATTTTAATGAGGTGCATGCCACGGTTATGAAGCCAACATCGAATGGCAGGGGGAAGCTTTAATTAAGTTATAAGTTGTGTAGGTTATAAGTTCTAAGTTGTAAGTCTGGATGCTTAACACAGCGTTTGGAAACTTAAAACCTACAACTTATAACTCCTTCGTCTTAGTTTCAGGTTATAAGTTGTAAGTCTGGATGCTTAACACAGCGTTTGGAAACTTAAAACCTCCAACTTATAACTTAAAACTTTCTTAGGTCTGTTGTCTCTTAAACTCCGACGTGGAATGAAACTCAACATCCGGGAAATCCCTTTTCGCCAGGTTCAGCGTCCAGTCGTTATCAGCTAAGAACACCGGGTTACCATCCTTATCGGTTGCAATATGATGGTGGCGGCGTTGCACGATCTCGTTAATATTCTTTTTATCTTTAGACGTTAACCAACTTGATTTTCGGAACGTAAGCGGCCGGAAAGCACACTTAGCACCATACTCATGCTGCAGCCTGAAGGCGATAACTTCATACTGTAGTTCTCCCACGGTACCGATGATCTTACGGTTACCCGGCTGCTGCACAAATAGCTGTGCCACACCTTCTTCTGTAAGTTGCTGCAAGCCTTTCTCGAGCTGTTTTGACTTCAATGGGTCACGGTTCTCCACCTCTTTAAAGATCTCAGGCGAGAAGCTTGGGATGCCTTTAAACTGCAGCAGTTCACCTTCGGTCAGCGTATCGCCGATCTTGAAGTTGCCGCTGTCATAAAGGCCCACAACATCCCCCGGCCAGGCTTCTTCAACAAGGCTTTTTTCATTAGCCATGAAGTCCATTGGATTGGAGAATTTCAGTTTTTTACCCTGGCGGGTATGGAAGTAGAATTTATTACGCTCAAACTTTCCGGAGCAGATCCTCAGGAAGGCAATCCGGTCGCGGTGATTAGGATCGAGGTTAGCGTGGATTTTAAATACAAATCCTGTAAAAGGTTTTTCTGTGGCGATAACCATTCGTTCATTCGCTTCGCGGCTTTTCGGGCTCGGCGCGATGGATACGAAAGTGTCCAGCAATTCCCGGATTCCGAAGTTATTGATGGCACTGCCGAAGAATACAGGGGCTAATAAGCCTTCGAGATATAAGTCCTTATCCAAAGTACCATAAATACCCTCTACAAGCTCCAGATCGTCTTTTAAGGTCTGCAATTCCTTTGGCTGAAGATGTTCGCTTAAGAGCTCATCATCCAGATCTTTTACCTGGATAAGCGCTTCCGCGATCTTGGATTTATCGGGCCTGAACAGGTTCAGGGAGTTATCGAATATATTATAAACCCCTTTGAAATTATGCCCCTGACCGATAGGCCAGGATAGAGGACAAACACTGATATTCAAATTATTTTCCAGCTCATCGAGGAGGTCGAAAGTATCCTTACCTTCCCGGTCGAGCTTATTGATGAATATAATTACCGGGGTGTTACGCATCCGGCAGACATCCATCAGCTTTTGTGTTTGTTCCTCGACCCCTTTAACGCTGTCGACAACCAGAATTACACTATCCACGGCAGAAAGTGTGCGGTAGGTATCCTCAGCGAAGTCCTTGTGGCCTGGAGTATCCAAAATATTGATCCGCTTGCCATTATATTCAAACCCCATTACCGAGGTGGCAACAGAAATTCCCCTTTGCTTTTCGATCTCCATGAAATCGGATGTGCTGCTTTGATTGGCCTTGTTACGCTTTACCGTGCCGGCGGTGTTTATCGCACCTCCAAACAAGAGAAATTTCTCTGTCAGGGTCGTTTTACCAGCATCGGGGTGACTAATGATCGCAAAGGTCTTTCGTTTTTCTATTTCGGGGTTGAGCATACAGCAGCAGGGAATTACAAAAATGCAAAGGTAATAAATTAGAGGAGAGTTGAGAGTTGAGAATGGAGAGTTGAGAGGCTTTCACTAGAATGCCAAATTAGCGGGATATATTTTGAGGTTTCATCCTGCCGGCAGAAGCAGGTGTACGCAAGAATGGCAATTTAGCGAATATTTATTAGGAGGTTTCAGCCTGGTGGAATGACAAATTAGCGAGGATCTATTAGGAGGTTCCAGCTTTCGCGGAATGACAACGCTTGGTTTAATAATAGGAGATTCCGGCTCAAGGGCCGGAATCTGAGTGTTATTTGACGTTGTCCCACTTCGATCGCGGCGAAGGCCGTGATCTCCCAATATCTTAAAACGCCGTGTCATTCCGACAAAAGTCGGAACCTAATGAATCAGCCACTAATATTACAGTCGTTCATCAGTTGGCTAGCACGTCTTGTGGACCTTTTGATACCTGATACGTAATACTTGATACTATTTAAAAATAGTTAATACTACTTCAAAAACACCTCCGTCCCCCCATACCCAAACCTTTCTTTATGCGCGTCCATAAACGTTTTTACCTGCGGATGCTTGCTGATGACCTTATAGATCTCATTTCTTAGCGTGCCGTTCCCGCTGCCGTGAATAAATACAATAGCTGGTATTTTATGAACGATTGCGGCATCGAGGCTTTTACGGAAATAGGTTACCTGGATGTCAAGGATTTCGGTACTGTCAAGGAACTGATGGTCGTCCCGAATTTTCTCGATGTGGAGGTCGACTTCCTTACCGGGGTTTTCGACTTGCTGATTCTCCGCGGGAGGCTTGTAAAAGCTTCCTTTCAGTTTTTGAGCATCGATAATGGGCTCATTGGAATCAAGCTGGATCAGCCAGGCAGGCTGATCGAGATACTCTGTATTCTTTTTTGCACCGGAGAAATCCTTTGCGCGAAACTTTTCGGAGAATTCTATAGGCTTTTTAAGCTCGGTACCTTCGCTGGCAAACAACAATACCTGTAAGTGGAACTTTGGCCAATGATCTAGCTCATTTAGTGATGCTGAATGCATTTGAACCGCAGATTTAGACCATATCACACCGTTAAACTCCCCTTTGAATTTATGGGATTTTTCAGTAGTTAAGGTAGCCAGAAGCTGGTACGATGTAGTATTTATAAGGTGTATATGCATTACTGATCCAGCCTTCTTATTGGGCGCTGCAGCAAGGAATATTCCGTTCGATATAAATTCGGCTTCCTGAACAGGCGTATTTTCAGTTTGTATATCGGCGCCTTGTCCGTGAACCCGTGTTACCTGGCTTGCAAGAACGGGGATCTCAAAACCATCCTCGTCGGTTACAGCTATTGTAGCATCGTCAATGATACGGGTGATATATCCTTCACGCCGCTCTTCGACAAAACGCACAAATTCACCTAGTTTATATTTCATAATATGATTAAGACTGTGGTAGCAAAATTACGCAAACATTTGTCAGGATTAGGATTTATAGGATTGTAGGATTCATAGGGTTGTGCAAGACGTGTCAATACGAGGAGGCAAGAAGAAGCGCAGGATTGAGAGATTTTCGATTTCAGTTTCATAGAAAGACTTGCTTTAACCGTGTAAAAATATTGTAACATTAAATATACATTTTCGTATAAATGTGCATGTCCTCCTCGCGCACGATCGCAGTAGGATTTTTGGGAAGCATGAATTCAATATTCAGGACACTACTCTTTATCTTTTTATTCTTCCAGGCAGGAATCCCTGTGCTATTTGCGCAGTGCGGACCAAATACCCTGGCCTTCAATGGTTCGCAACCAATTTATAACAGTGCCTGCGGAAATAATTCATATCAGACGCTAAACGGAACATCACCTTCTGGAACGGGTAATAGCTTTCGATGGGAGGTCTCGTTCAGCGGGGCTGTTTATTCCACGATTGTTAACGGCAGCGGGAATCCATTGACTACTCGGGACTTGTCGAAAAGTGATATCACCAATTTCATTTTAACGCCTGCAGCTAATGCTTCGGGTGATTACCGTATCAGAAGAATTGTAACTAACAGCGGGGCCGGATGTTCCAATACTTCACAGCCGGTATTTTTATACTATGCACAAAGTTCTTCAAGCACGACCGGGGGTTCCATTTCCGGTGACCTGGCAGACTGTGCTCCTGCAAGTGGAACGCTCACGGTCGCGGGAAATACCGGGCCGGTTTTGCGATGGGAATCGGCGCCATCCAGTGGCGGTCCATGGACGCCGATTACCAATATTACAAATACTCTAAACTATTCAAATCTTAGTTCATTAACATGTTACCGGGTATTAACCGATAATATTTGCAGTGGCGTTCCGGGAGTTATTGACCCCGAGGACAAATACTCCACAACAGCCTGCGTCACGGTTACTACAGTTCCTGTAATCACTGTGCAGCCCTTAAGTAACAGTGTTTGTCTTGGATCTGGTACTTCCCTGAGTGTTACTGCTACCAGTTCGACGGCAATTTCATATCAATGGCGAAAGAATGGTTTTGCAATTAACGGAGCTAACGCCGCTACATTCACTATAGCTTCTGTTGTTAATTCAGATGCAGCTTCATACGATGTGGTAATGACCAATAGCTGCGGAACGGTTACGTCAAGTGCTGCTGTGCTAACTGTCAACCCGCTGCCGGTTGCAACTGTGCCGACCAATGTTGTTGTATGCCCGGGAGCAATTGTACCCTCGGCCACATTCAGCAGCTCACCGAGCGGTGCCACTTTTACATGGACAAATTCTAGTCCAGCAATCGGCCTTGCTGCCAGCGGTTCCGGAACCCAGCCATCCTTTACGGCAATCAATGGAACAACAGTTGCTGTTACGGCTACAATCACTGTGACCCCGGTTCTTAATGGATGCACCGGTACATCTTCAAATTACACAATAACGGTTAATCCTACCGCTGTGGTTGCCGTTCCCGCAAATTTCTCAGTTTGTTCAGGTGCTACAGTTTCTGCCGCGAACTTTTCAAGCACTCCGGCTGGCGCCACTTATACATGGACTAATTCGAACACAGCAATCGGCCTTGCCGCTACAGGCACGGGAAACGTGCCGAGCTTTACAGCAGCCAGCAGTGGCTCGGCCACTATAACAGTAACTCCGTATCTTAACGGTTGTGCGGGTACTCCTTCTTCATATGTGATCACGGTAAGTCCGCTGCCGGTTGTTGCAGCAACCGCATCCGACGAGACAAGCTGCGGCGCAAATAATGGAGCGATTATAATCGCTGCAACAGGGGCCGCTCCACTGCAATACTCTATAAATGGCGGGAGTACTTATTCTTCTACCGGGGCCTTTAGCGGTCTTGCTCCGGGAAGCTATCCTGTAATGGTAAAAAGCTCAACAGGTTGCGTTACTGCGGGCCCAATCTTAACTGTTTCTAGTCCTGGCGCGCCTGCCAAACCAGAAGTAAACA
>NZ_JBBJNI010000152.1:0-10192 GCF_037719425.1 Daejeonella sp.
TTATTTCTTTATTTCCGTCCATTTTTTCAATTAATTTAAACCGCACAACGGGTAAAATAATATGAGCAGATTATACTCCTTTGTGTGCCTTGGGATATACTTATTCTTGTTTGTTAACACAGCTTATACCCAGCAGGTGTAGGGTGAATCGAATGCTGATGTAAGAGGCTTTAATTTCCCTATTTTAGCGGTATGACAAAGCCTGAAAGATCTAAAAATGAGCAAAAGGACCAGCTCCATGCCCGAAACAAACACCGGGATCTTTACAACTTTGAACAACTTATAAAATCATGTCCCGAACTCGGGAAACATGTTGCAAAGAACGATTACGGTAATCTGTCAATCGATTTTAAAGACGCGGACGCTGTAAAAACATTAAACAAAGCCTTGCTTATTCATTTTTATGGAGTTGAGTTATGGGATATCCCAGAAGGATATTTATGTCCTCCTATACCAGGCAGGGCGGACTATATTCATTACCTGGCGGATCTGTTAAAGGATGCGGACGGCAAGGTACCCACCGGCAAATCCGTAAGGGTGCTGGACATTGGAACCGGCGCAAATTGCATATATCCATTGATCGGACACAAAGAATACCGCTGGACGTTTGTTGGTTCCGAAATTGATTACCTTGCTATACGCTCAGCAAAAAATATTATTGAGGCAAATCAGCTTACACAGTCTGTTAGTATTCGTAAGCAAAGCTCAGCTGACCATATTCTTGATGGAGTAATCCATCGTGGTGAAAGATTTGATGCGGTGATTTGTAATCCCCCGTTTCACTCATCCTTACAGGAATCAATGGCAGGCACAGATCGCAAATGGAAAAATCTTGGCAAAGAGGCTGGCCGGAACGATCTCAATTTCGGGGGCAAGAATTCCGAACTATGGTGTGAGGGGGGAGAGCTTCGTTTTGTAAGCAGGATGATTCAGGAAAGTGCCGCGTTTGCTGATTCGGTTGTATGGTTCAGCTCACTCATCTCAAAAAAAGAAACGCTTCCTGTTTGTTATAGTGAACTTAAGAAAGCAAATGCGACCGATGTCAGAACTATCCCTATGTCGCAGGGGCAAAAAATAAGCAGGATTCTTGCCTGGAAGTTCAAATGAGGTTATGGTATTCGCATCAGCATCTATGTTTTCGTAAATTACGTATGTAATAAAAAAATGTATTTTTAGATATTCAGGCAACCTTTATTTGACTTCGTACGTGTTGTCCCTAGAAACAAAGTTGTGATTAGCAGAAATGAACTAAAGCTTTTAATTGGCAGGTGCATAAAAAAGGAGCTAAACGCGCAGGAATTGCTGTATAGAAACTTTTATGGCTTCTCTATGAATATTTGTTTGAGATACTCGTCAAATCGTTCAGAGGCTCGCATAATAATCAATGATGGCTTTTTAAAGATTTTCAATAATCTTCACAAGTTCGATCCCGAGAAACCATTTGAACGATGGGTAAGCAGGATCATGTCAAATACGGCTATTGATCATTACAGGGCTGAATTGAAACATATGAATTTGGTTGATATCTCTGATGTGGACGAAGTTTTTGAACATGCCACCATTGAGCACAAATTATATTATGATGAACTCATTAAGCTGGTTCAGCAGCTGCCGCCATCATATAGAACTGTGTTCAACTTATACGCCGTCGATGGCCTTACGCATGAAGAAATTGCACAAAAGCTGAAGATCAGTGTTGGAGGATCTAAGTCCAACCTGTTCAAAGCAAGGAAAAAACTAAGAGAACTCCTGGAGCTGGCATATAGACAAAGTGAGAAAATTATTAACACTAATGAACCTGAATATCAGCTTCTAAGGGTTTCAAAGTAGCGCAGATTCGAACACTCCAAAAGAGAAAAAAAATAGTTTAATGAAAAATTTTGATAAACACGAATTCGACGAAATCTTCAGGGCGGGGCTGATTTCTCCTTACCTGAATGAAGTCGATGAAGACTGGGCGTTGATGAAAGGCCGTCTTCAAAGCCAAAAAAGCCGGAATACGATACCATCGTACATTATATTTGTATCGGCGATAGCTGCAGTTTTTCTGCTGGTGTTGGCTGTAATATTTAATTCTGATGACTTTACACAGGATCAGCCAGATATTAATGCGAACGCGGATAGCAAAACCGGGCCAGCGCTTAAGGCTCCTAACCGCGTCGAAATTGTGACAGAATCGACTCCTGCAAAATCTCCATTTAGCGCGCCGGGTAGACTGTTGCTGAGCACACCGAATGTTTATTACAGTAATTTTGAGTCAAACGCTGAAGTGGAGGCACCTGCCCAAAGTACCCTGGCAGCACAGGTAATTACTGCTGATATTCCTAAAGCAACCGATCCTTCCAATAATACTTCTGTGCCGGCAGTGCTGGCTCCGGACGCGGGAGATGTGAGTAGCTCTGTTAACGGAGAGGTGGCGGTGAGTGAGAAGCCTCTTTCAGCAGATGATGTTCCTGCGGCTGATGAAGAGGAAGAAGATAATACGAAGTCAAATTCTTCTAAGAGCCGTTTCTCCCTGGCTGTTAACTTTGCGCCCGATCTGAATGGCGTGGAACAGCTTCAAAACAACAAGCTTAGCTATAGCCTGGGTGCAGGCCTGATCTACAAGGTTTCGAATAAGCTCTCAATAGAGGCCGGTGCTGCCTATGGGAAGAAAACCTATCAAACAGGGTTTTCGTCCTTTAGACCGGCCAGCTATAATCATTTCCAGGTTAAACCTAATATTGTCAGTTCGGGATTTGATGTAATGGATATACAGCTGAATCTAGCCTATACCCTGTTGAACAAAGGTAAATCCAGCATTGGTTTAGGAGCGGGGATCTCGTCATACCTTATGCTGGATGAGCAATATTCATTTACCTATCAGAATTTGAACGCCCGCGGATTAAGCTCTTTTAGAACCGGTTATCAAAACAATCATTTTTTTGGAATTGCTAATCTGAGCCTAAGCTACAAAAGAAGCCTTACCAATAATGTTAAGCTCGCGTTTAACCCATATCTGAAACTTCCGCTAACTGATCTTGGATATGGCAATATAAGATTGAGATCTGCAGGTATGAGTGTGGGAGTGATCACTAACTTAAATAAAAGTAAAAAGTAATGTATACGAAGTTGTTGCTTGGATTTCTCACATGTATAATGCTGACCGCACATAATGTTAAGTCTGTGTTCGTTACCAAAACAGCTGAATTAACTTTATTCTCCGAAGCCCCAATGGAGGATATTGAAGCAACTTCTAAAAGCGCTTATGGTGTTATAAATACCGATAATGGGGAGATACAATTTGGAGTTTCTATAAGGAGTTTTCGATTTAGAAAAAGCCTGATGCAGGAGCATTTCAATGAAAATTACATGGAATCAGATAAGTATCCCACAGCAAAATTTAAAGGAAAGTTGAATACACCGATAGACGTTTCGAGAGACGGTTTGTATCAGGTGACCGCTACAGGGGATCTCGAAGTTCACGGTGTAACAAAGAAGCGTTCAATTTCAGGCACCGTAAAAGTCTTGAACGCTCGGCTGGAATTAAGCTCGGCATTTAATGTTAAGTGCGAGGACCATAACATTAAAATTCCCTCCCTTGTATTCAAAAATATAGCAGAAACCATTCGAATAACCTTAAAAGGTACTTTTAGTACCGTCAAATAAAGCAAGTTTTATGACCAAGATTTACATCTTATTAATAACGTTTTCCCTGTCCGTCTACCAAAGCACTGCTCAGGATATGGACTCCGTTATGAGAGAAATGACTTCCGATCAGGATGGGGAGGTTGCTATTGCTTCCTTCAAATCAAGCCGTTTGATCCTATCCCAAACGACTACGATGATTAAGAAAAATGACATGGATTTTAAAGTTATTCACCGATTTGGGGATATCGGGGGAACAGACGGAGGGTCAAAAACACTTTATGGATTTGATAACTCAACCGACATTTATATCGGGTTTGAATACGGAATTTCTGACCGTTTTAACATCTCCTTTGGCCGGAGTAAATACGAACAGTTGTTAGACCTTCAATTGAAATATGCCCTTTTACAACAGAAGGAAACTGCTGGGTCACCTGTATCTGTAAGTGCCCTGGTTAAAACCGGCTTTACACCATATAAGGTAAATACAACGATTTTTGATAGCTATGGAAACCGGTTTTCCCATTTTGTTCAGGCCATAATATCACGGAAGTTTTCTCCTAATTTATCACTTCAAGTTACACCAGGTATTTTGTTCAGAAGCGTTGTGCTTGGTAAAGGTGATGAAAGGACTATGTTTTCAACGGGGATTGCTGGAAGGTATAAATTCACAAAACGCTTCGGAGTGGTTGCCGACTATTACATAATTAATTCCGATTACAGAAAAAATAATCCAAACATAAGCTTTTACAATCCCCTCGGGTTGGGAGTTGAAATAGAGACCGGCGGACACGTTTTCTCGATGAATTTTGCCAATGCCAAAGCAATCGCCGAAAATAATTTTCTTCCCAATTCGACATCGTCCTGGGGTAAAGGCCAATATCGCTTCGGATTTACAATCTCCAGAATGTTCACGTTTAATAAAACAAAACCGTAAATTATATAACCTAAACATAAAGATATGAAAAGAACAGAATTTTTAAATACCCTGGGTTTTGGGTTAGCAGCTGCCTGCACAGGGTGTTTGGCTGCTTGCGGAAAAGGAGACGAACCAACTCCGGGTGGACCCACTCCACCACCACCACCACCTCCCGCAACTGTTAATTTTAATATGGATCTGAATACAGATATAAAATCTGTGGGGGATTCAAAAACCACTAATGGTGTAATTGTGGTTAGACTTGCAGCAGGAAATGCATTAGCATCATTTACGGCCGTTCAGGTGGCATGTACACATCAGGGAACGGCCATCGAATTCAAAAGTGCTCAGGGTAATTTTGTTTGTCCTAATCATTTCAGTGTATTTTCCCCTTCCGGCGCTGTTATCACAGGCCCCGCTAGTTCCGCTTTGAAAAAATATAGTATTGCTATTACAGGTTCTGTGCTTACAGTTACCGGCTAATATTTGTGTTAGGCAGGGCGATTGGCTTCATGTCAGTCGCCTTTTTTTTACGCCTTTATTTTTTTGATATGATGGTACATGCTGCCTTAACAATTCATAATTAGTTTTAACCCCATATTTAATTGATCCATAATCCAATATAGATCTGAAAACTGTTTTTCTCCCCTTGTCGTATATAATTGCTTATGCTTAGGAAATGCCGATATCCGCCCAGTCCTTATGGACCTCATTGCGCCATCCGGTACGTATTTAAGCGCCAAAATAACATCGCACTTTTATAATTATCCAAATATTATTCATTAATCGTAAAAACATGTTCAAATCAACATTTAAAATGGGAGCGGCAATAGTTGTCCTTGTCGTAACCGTTATTTTCACTTCCTGCAAAAAGGATAGAGATGTCGAGTCTGAAATAATTTCGGCAGGCCCAAATCTGAATTTTTATGCGCTGACTTCTGATAGTAAAATTCTATTTCTGAACGCCAATAATGTCTCTACTATAACATCTCAGGTAACTATTACCGGCCTTCAAACAGGAGAATCAATACTTAGTATGGATTTCCGGCCTGCCACCGGACAATTATACGGACTGGGCAGTACAAGCAGGATCTATGTTATCGATCCTAAAACGGGAACAGCCCGGGCTATTGGTGCTACCGCATTCACCCCAGGTGTGAGCGGGACCGTTGCCGGTTTTGACTTTAACCCTACCGTGGACAGAATACGACTTGTAACTTCAACAAACCAGAACCTTCGTTTAAACCCTGAAACCGGTACAGTTGCATTTACCGACCTTAGTCTAAATGCTGTTGCAAATGCAAAAATCAATTCTGCCGCCTACACTCAAAATCGTGCAGGTGCAACTACCACAGTTCTTTTCGATATTGATGTTACTAACGACAAACTGCATAAACAAGATCCGCCCAACGATGGCAAACTTGTTGAAGTTGGTGCTCTTGGATTCGACATTGAAGAAGCCGGTGGATTTGATATCAGCCCCGATGGATCGGTAGCTTTGGCTGCAATGTCTGTTGCGGGAAAATCTGGTTTATTTACGATAGACCTTAGTTCTGGCAAAGCCACGAAGGTCGGAAATTTTATGAACCAGATCATTGGTATTGCAATTCCAACTGAGCCTGTAGCATACGCATTAAATACCAATAACGAGCTTGTGATATTTAATCCGATGGCTACTGCAATTGTGCCGGTGAGTAAGCCAATTACAGGAACACAGGCAGGCGAAACACTCATCGGTCTTGATATGAGGCCGCTAAACGGCCAGCTTTTTGCGTTAGGAAGTACCAGCAGGCTTTACTCGGTGAATGCTTCATCCGGAGTCGCAGCAATGGTTGGTACTGGTCCGTTAAGTACCGTTGTAACAGGCACAGATATCGGATTTGACTTCAACCCTACAGTAGATCGTATCAGGATTGTGAGCAGTGCCGGACTTAACCTTAGGGTAAATCCTGCGGATGCGACACTTACTGTTGACGGAGCTATAAGCGCAGGCACCTCCGCTATTACGGCTGTAGCATATACAAATAATTTTGCGGGTACAACAACCACTGTTTTATTTGACGTTGATTCGCAAACAGATCGTCTTTTCAAACAGGATCCCCCAAATAATGGGACGCTTGTTGACGTTGGTGCCCTTGGGTTTAATGTAGAATCTTCAAATGGCTTTGACATCGGAGGTACGAGCAACACCGCATACGGTATCTTTAACGTAGCCGGAGTTTCCCGCATCTATACAGTCAACTTAACAACCGGAGCAGCTACTGCAGGCGCTACATTCCCCCAATCTGTTAAAGGGTTTACTCTTGGATTAGGATTTTAGAATTTTATAAATTGAAGAGATTGAAGGCCTGACCCCTGCTGAACGTTATTTGGCGGGGGTCAGGCCTTTGATTTGATGATGATTAACAATTTTTTTAAAGCCCTTTTGTATCCCTCATTTTAGTCTGAAGCTGAATTCTGAAACAAAATATTTTCATCTGCGTAGAATATAGTATGTTTTCTTGCGTTTTTAAGTTATCTAAGCTAAATTAGCTTAAGTCGATTAAGAAAAGGGGATTCTTAATTGTGGGATCTGGAAACTGCATAGTTTAAAGATTAGTGTAAACGATTAATATATGGTGCTTTGGGGAAAAAGTTTTTTAAGAGGGGAATAGCCGGTATCAGTCTTAGTGCAGGCGTCTTAATAATGCTCATTTTTTTCGGGGGATTTGATGATCCAATCAGCCCGGCGGAAATCACTGCCGATTTAAATTTAAAAGCAGATGCTCAGCAGTCTACGGTATTGCTAAATAATGCCTCCAGCACAATTCCTTTAATAAACCTGAAGGACCGGAAAATCGCTTCTATAAATATCGGACTTCTTTATGCCCATTCATTTAACGAAGTTTTGCGTCATTTCGCTCCAGTAGATGAAGTGGAATTAACTAAGGCGACTGCCACCAAACTCAAACCATATACAACCATTATAGTCCAGGTAAATTCTGAATCTCTGGCTTATCCGGAAACTGTTAATTATCTTCTTAACCTTCAGCTGGAAAAAGAAGTGATCCTCGTGGGTTACGGTAACACATTTGCACTCAAACTTTTAAGTAGTTTCACTGATCCGATTATTTGGAATCCCGAGACTTCTGAGACAGCAGCAGATTTTTCTGCCCAACTTATCTTTGGAGGAACTACAGCTCACAATCGTTTAAAGGAGGAGGTTAGCCCTGTATACACGGCTGGTTCCGGATTTTCAACTGAAAAGATCAGATTAAGATACTCTACACCCGAAGACGTTGGCATCAACTCAGCGAATCTTAACAAGATAGATAAAATTGTAAACGAAGCCATTAGCCAGCATGCTACGCCAAGTGCGGTGGTTATGGTGGTCAAAAATGGTAATGTGATATTTAACCGGGCTTATGGTTCTCATACCTATGGTGGAGCGCCCACCCAGCCAGATGATATTTATGACCTCGCGTCAGTAACCAAAACTGCGGCAACTACTATAGCGGTTATGCGCCTTTACGAGCAGCAGAAACTGGATCTTAATGGAAGTATTGGTTCATATTTTCCTGAGGCCAAAGAAACAAACAAAGAGTTTATTCCCATAAAAGAAGTTATGCTTCACCAGGCAGGCTTTATAAACCTCGATTTTCCAAGCTATATGAAATCGCAGGATCATAGCGCGGATTCGTCATACTCATATCCCGTAAAAGTTGCCGACAACTATTTCGTTCGCAGGAACTATTATCAGGAAGCAATGCTGCCGAAAATGCTTGACTCCCCTATAAGAACGCGTGGGCAGTATGTCTACAGCGATATCAGTATGTACATGATGAAAGAAGTTGTGGAGCATCAGTCTGGTGCTTCCCTCGATCAATATGTATTAAATGAATTTTATGCACCATTGGGGATGCGCACTGCCGGATTCAATCCGCGCCGCCGCTTCGAAAGAAATAAGATTGTTCCAACTGAGGAGGATACTTATTTCCGTAAGACCCTTCTGCAGGGAGATGTGCACGATCAGGGTGCAGCATTGGTGAACGGAGTTTCTGGTCATGCCGGATTATTTGCCAGCGCCAACGATCTTGCAATCTTGAATCAGGTTCTCCTGAACGGCGGAAAATACGGTGGCATTCAATACTTCAAACCTGAGACCGTTGATCTTTTCACATCACGCCAGTCAGGAGTCAGCAGACGCGGACTGGGATTTGACAGGAGTGATGGTGGCAATTATCCCAGTGCACTAGCATCATCAGGAACTTACGGTCATACCGGCTACACAGGAACCTGTGTATGGGTTGATCCAAAAAACGACCTGATCTACATATTCTTATCCAATAGAGTTTACCCCTCTGTTAATAATAAGTTGAACAGCCTGAGGATCCGCCCAAGGATCCAGGATGCTATTTACGAAGCTATTTCTAAAGGCAATGACTATCAGGCAAGGTCTGCGGAATAGTTTACTAAGCATTCCAGTTAGATTCCAGCCAAGGCAGGAACCTCCTCATTGCTGCCCTAAGATTCCAGCGCAGGCTGGAATCTCCCAATATCTCCCCACGGCGTTGTCATTCCAGCGGAGGCTGGAACCTCCAAAAAATCCGCACAGACATTTCAGATTTGGGAGCCGTACAAACTTAAGTTAATGACATTGCTCCCCGGGCTCCTTGTCTGATTGTTCCCATATTTTTGATATTAAGGGTTAATAAAAAAAATGAATTAAGTACCGGTACAGCACAAACCTGGGGAGAAAGAGACGGGAGCCGAAATTTTGAAACAAAATGAACCAAATTGAACCATTTTGAACCATTTGGACGAGTCCATTCAAGTTTCTGCGGCTGCGGTTCGCAGTATGACCGGACAAGATGGGGGAAGAATACCGACTTGATTCGCCCTTTCTATAGCATTTCTTCGGGAAGTGTTCGGTACCAACCATAGCCTTGCCGAAGAACTCCCGAAGAACAACTGAAAAAAAGGCGATAAATTCCGGTAAAACAACCGAAGCCGTCCGGTAGGTATGTCGGATCAAATCAGGACCAAAGGGGTAGCAAGTCCGAAAAAATGCCGAATAGTTGCCAAAGACATCAATGCACTTAGGATTTTCTATGGGGTAAACCATTCATGAAATAACGGATGCCCTGATTAGCAAGCCATTAAACCAATGCACTCAAAAAAAATAAAAAATGCTTGACAGAAACGCTTTTCTGTCTATATTTGCACTCACCAAAACGCGAAAGCTTTAAAGCATCACGAAAGCATCACGATTGGTTTAGTTCTTTAACATGATGAAGTTTCTAACTTATATCATTCAGTCTCAAAAGAGTGGAAGGTATTATGTCGGTCACACTCAAAATATACTTGAACGACTATCTTACCATAACGATGGGAGAGTTACAGCAACCCGTAACAAAGGACCTTGGTACTTGGTTTATAGTGAAGAGTTTGACAATAAGTTAGATGCTAATCGTAGAGAACTTGAAATAAAAAATAAAAAGAGCAGAAGATACATTGAGTATCTTATTAATATGCGAAAGTAGCTCAGTTGGTAGAGCACGACCTTGCCAAGGTCGGGGTCGCGAGTTCGAATCTCGTCTTTCGCTCCAATCCTATAAAAAGGATATTAAATTGCAAATGTAGCTCAGTTGGTAGAGCATCCCGAAG
>NZ_JBBJNI010000153.1:0-10155 GCF_037719425.1 Daejeonella sp.
GATCTTAAAATCGATGATGCTGCTGCCACTTATTTAAGGTGGGCCGAGAGTCAGAAAATACAAAATAGTTTTACCGACTGGACAAAGATCGTCCATCCTGATTTTCCAGGACAAACGGTTGAACTGGGCGGTCTTGATCCTTTCGCTTTAAATAATCCGCCATTCAAACTGGTAGAAAGCCTTGTAAAAAAACATAGCGACTTTATCCTCGCCTTCACCCATTTAACACCTACTTTGGATATTGTAAATATCAAAAAAGAGAAACTTGGTGATGGCCTAACCCGGGTAACGGCTACACTGTTAAATAACGGCTCCCTTCCAACCCAGACTAAAGTCGGTGAACGCAGCTATTGGGTGAAAAAGATAACAGTAAAATTAACTCCATCAGCAAATCAGACTATTATCAGCGGCAGGAAAAGCCAAGCCATAGATCCAATTGAAGGCCAGGGGAACCAGACCCTAACCTGGCTTATAAAAGGTTCAGGGAACATAAATATCACTGCGGGAAGCCCGACAAGCGGAATCAAAAGCGTCGAAATATCCCTATAACATTCAGGACAATATTGAATAATAACACAGAACATTCATGAAACTCACGATTAAAGAAGATATTATTTACACTTGCTATAATTGCATCCGCATTTACTTTAAAGGCCCAGCAGCCTGAGCAAATATTAAAAGCTTCAGGAAGTCCGGCTAACCCAAAAGTTCCGATGAGCTGGAATCGATATAATGATTATGCAGCGATCACTGAAATCTGCAAAAAGTTAGTAAAGGCCTACCCCGATCTTGTCAAACTGGAATCTATGGGCAAATCTTTCCTGGGGAAAGATATGTGGGTAATGACTATCTCTGATTTTAAAAAAGGCGACCCGTCAAAAAAGCCTGCCATATATATTGACGGAAATATTCATTCAAACGAAATTCAGGGCAGTGAGTTTGCTTTATATACAGCATGGTATCTGGCAGAGTCATTCGCAGATACAAAATACATTCAGGAGTTACTGGCAGACAAGACCTTTTATATCGCTCCAACAGTCAATCCTGACGCACGTGATAACTTTATTCACAAGGCAAACAATGCAAATTCACCACGATCAGGAATGATTCCTTTAGATAACGATCGGGATGGGGCAGTCAACGAGGATGGGTACGATGATCTGGACGGAGACGGAAATATCGTTTTTATGCGTCGTAAAAATCCAAACGGACGTTTGAAGGCTGACCCGGATGACCCAAGAAGAATGATTAGCGTTGGCGTTGACCAGCAGGGTGAATATGAACTGCTTGGCTATGAAGGGATCGATAATGACGGTGATGGTGATGTCAACGAGGATGGTGAGGGCGCCTATGATCCAAACCGTGACTGGGCATGGAACTGGCAACCGAATTACATACAGAACGGAGCCTACAAATATCCATTCTCAGTGCCGGAGAATCGTTCGATTGCTGATTTTGTTATGAAACATCCAAACATTGCTGCCGGGCAATCTTATCATAATAATGGGGGAATGATCCTGCGCGGACCGGGCGCCCTCGAAGATCTGGATACATACAATGCCCAGGATGTCCAGGTATATGATGCATTGGGCAAAAAAGGTGAAGAATTAATTCCCGGTTACAAATATCTCGTTGTTTACAAAGATCTATACTCTGTTTTTGGTGGCGAACTCGACTGGTTTTACGGAGGAAGGGGCATTTATACCTTTTCTAATGAGCTCTGGACTCAGTTCCTGTTGTATAATAAGCCGGCTGATAGAAATTCACAGGCTGAGCAATACACTTTTGACCGGAGTTTATTATTTAACGATGCTTTTGTTGAATGGAAGCCGTTTAAGCATCCGCAATATGGTGATATAGAAATAGGTGGTTTTAAGAAATCTTTTGGCCGGCTGCATCCTGGTTTTTTACTTGAAAGTGATGCGCACCGAAACATGTCTTTCTCTTTATATCATGCTTATCATACCCCAAAACTCTCTGTGGACGATATCACTGAAAAAGATATGGGCGGAGGGCTGAAGGAAGTTACAGCTATCATTGCAAACAAGCGTTTAATACCTACGCATTCCAACCAGGACCTGAAATACAAGATTGAAGTTCCTGATCTGATCAGCTTAAGCGGTGCTAAAGTGATAGCAGGTATGATCGTAAATAACCCTGATCTGAATATTACTACCGAACAAAAGAATGATCCGGAGAATATTAAGGTAGCTAATATCCCGGGCAACGGAACAGTAACTGTTCGCTGGATTGTTCAAAGTACTGGTAAATACACTGTTAGTGTAAACAGCAAAAAAGGCGGAATTGCCAGCAGGGCGAATTAATTCAAACATTATTGATAAATCTGTTATAACAATACCATGAAAAGATTATTCTTCTGCTTTCTATTAGCGGGGTCTGTTACTCTTCAGGCTCAGGAACTGGGCAGCCTGACCGTTGAAAAGATTATGCGTGATCCTAAATGGATGGGTGTGGCGCCAACTAATATCCAGTGGGACGAGAACAGCAGAAACATCTATTTTAACTGGAATCCTGAAAAGGCTGAAAATGACGGTTTGTTTCAAATATCAACACAGCGAAGAAATCCTGAAAAAGTTTCAGATAACAGCAGGCGAAATCTGGAGCGGGGCCAGCTTACCTATTCGCGTGACAGGTCGAAAATCCTTTTTGAGCGAAATGGCGATATCGTTTTAAAAAACGCTCTTACCGGGACTGAAAATATTTTGGTTAACACCGTTGAACGGGAGTCGAACGCAACATTCAGTAAAGACGAAAGTAAGGTGATTTTTCAGCGTGGAGATAACCTGTATAGCATATCGATAGGCGGTGGCAATCTCAATCAATTAAGCAATTTCACTCGAACCCGAACCCGCCCTGCTGCAGTTCTCAGCAAGCAAGACGATTGGCTTAGGAAAGATCAGCTTACTGAGTTTGACATCATCAAGAAAAAAGATGCTGACCGGAAAAGTGCTGAGAAAAAAAGCAAAGATGACGCTGTCAAACGCCCTAAAGAATTTTATCTTGATGAGCGCAGTGCTGTAAATTCTGTAAGAATAAGTCCTGATGAGAAGTATGTTGTTTTCAGGGTTTCAAAAAGCCCGGAAGGGAATAAGAATATTATTGTTCCTAATTATGTCACCGCTTCGGGATACACCGAAGATATAAATGGTAGAACAAAAGTCGGGAATACCCTTGCAACCTTTGAGAGTTATGTTTATGATATCAATAGGGATTCCATCTATCCGGTCTCCACAAAAGAAATTCCTGGAATTAAGGATCTTCCTGATTACGTAAAAGACTATCCCGAACAGCTTGCAGAGCGTACCAAAAAAAATGAGGACCGCAAGGTTTCGATATCAGGACCATTCTGGAACTCTGACGGTTCGCAGGCGATAGTGAGTGTAACTTCTCTCGACAACAAAGACAGATGGATCATGAAGCTGGATCCGGTTAGTGGCAAATTATCTCTTTTAGACCGTCAGCGGGATGAGGCTTGGATTGGCGGACCCGGCATTAACTCCTTTAACGGTGGAAGTCTGGGCTGGGTGGATAATAATATTTTTTATTTCCAGAGTGAAGTAACAGGCTACTCGCACTTATATACAATTAATGTAAATACCGGGGAGAAAAAACAATTGACATCGGGCAAATATGAAGTACAGACACTCCGTTTATCGAACGATAAAAAAAGCTTCTATTTTACGGGGAACGTAGAGCATCCGGGGATTACACATCTATACCGCATCCCGGCTTCAGGGGGCGAAACTCTCAAAATAACTTCGATGAGAGGCGGAAACGAAGTAACCATTTCACCAGATGAGAAATGGCTGGCAATACGTTACTCTTACGCAAATAAGCCGTGGGAATTATTCCTGCAAGAAAATAAGCCGGGTACAAAAGCTGAGCAGATCACAAACTCTTTAAGTGACGAGTTCAAATCTTACGCATGGAAGGATCCTGAAATGGTATCATTCAAAAACCGCTTTGGCTCTGATGTGTATGCAAGGATTTACAAACCTGAAAAAGCGGATCCCTCTAAACCGGCCGTATTATTTGTGCATGGCGCTGGTTATCTTCAGAATGTTCACTATTGGTGGAGCCAATATTTCCGGGAATATATGTTCAACAATTTGTTAGCCGACATGGGCTACACTGTTATTGACGTTGATTACACGGGCAGTTCAGGTTATGGCCGGGATCATCGAACCGGTATCTATAGGCACATGGGGGGGAAAGATCTAAGCGATCATGTCGATGCAGTCAAGCTGCTGGTCGGGAAGTATGGGGTCAATCCATCCAATGTTGGATTGTACGGTGGATCTTACGGTGGCTTTATAACCTTAATGGGGTTATTTACTGAACCGGATGTCTTTAAATCTGGTGCAGGACTAAGATCGGTTACAGACTGGGCACATTATAATCATGGCTACACATCCAACATCCTGAACGAACCTGCTACCGATGAAAAATCTTATAAGAAAAGTTCGCCAATTTACTTCGCCGAAGGCTTAAAGGGCAACCTGCTTATGGCGCATGGAATGGTTGATGTAAATGTAAACTTCCAGGATATAGTGAGGTTATCGCAAAGACTGATTGAGCTTAAAAAGGATAATTGGGAACTCGCTGTTTATCCGGTAGAGGATCATGCTTTTACCGAACCGTCAAGTTGGACCGATGAGTATAAACGCATTCTAAAGTTGTTTGAAACCACTTTAAAAACCAAATAGGTGCTATTTTAAGGTAACATTTCATTAGATCCATAATGGAAAAATGTTGAAAACTTATTTGAGATAAATAATGAAATTTTGTATTTTTATAGAATAAAGGTTAATCAGCCTTAAAGACTATTTGTTATACTTATAGTATAACGCATTTCAGACATGCAGTGATTGTACTCTGAACGGCGGATAAAAGCTTTAAGGTTTTACAAGTTTTTAATTGTAATTTTTGGGAAAACGGTCAGATATCAATATCTGACCGTTTTTTATTTGCTCTATTTTTAAGGTAAATTTTTTGTGTCATCAGAATTACAGATTGTTTTTTAATTACATTCGATTGTTTTCCTGCACAATCATGAACTTTCGCCAAACAGCCATCTGTTTCTTTTTATCAACTCCATTTTTTGTTTCAGCCCAAACGTCTTTGCAGTATAATTCTGCCGAGATAAAACTTGGCATTAAAAAATTGAATACCGTCGGCTCAGCTCTTTATATGGCTGCCCATCCGGATGATGAAAACACGAGACTGCTTTCATACCTGGCCAAAGAAAAAAAATTCAGAACGGGATATCTATCCCTCACGCGCGGCGATGGCGGGCAAAACCTTATTGGCAACGAGCAGTCCGAATTGCTTGGCTTGATCCGCACGCAGGAATTATTAGCAGCCCGGAGAACTGATGGTGCGGAGCAATTTTTTACACGGGCGATAGATTTTGGATTCTCGAAAAACCCGGAGGAAACATTCAGAATCTGGGACAAGGAGTTAATCCTGGGTGACGCCGTTTGGGTAATCCGAAAATTCCGGCCGGACATAATCATAACAAGGTTCCCCGAGGATGCCCGTGCCGGACACGGACAGCATTCAGCTTCAGCGATAATAGCTAGAGAGGCATTCGTTGCCGCCGCCGATCCGAAACGCTTCCCTGAGCAGTTAAAACATGTCCAGGTATGGCAGGCAAAACGAATAGTCTGGAACACAGCGAACTTCGGAGGAAATAATACAACATCAGAGGATCAGCTGAAAATGGACATTGGTGCTTTTAATACCCTGTTAGGTAAAGGGTATGGCGAAATTGCTGCGGACAGCCGAACCAATCACAAAAGCCAGGGCTTTGGAAGTGCAAGGCAACGGGGTGAAACAATTGAATACTTTTCTCCGATAGCCGGTGAGCACTCCAAAAGCGATCTTTTCGAAGGTATTAACTCCGAGTGGAAACGAATGCAGGGCGGTGAAGCCATTGGAAAATTGGTCTCTATGGCCGACCAAAAATTCAATGTCGATAATCCTTCCGCATCAGTGCCTGATTTAGTAAGCATCCTCATGGCCCTCGAAAAACTGAAAGATGCTTATTGGAGAACACAAAAGATTCAGGAAGTTAAAGACCTGATCGCAGCCGCCGCAGGCTTGTGGTTTGAAAGTTATTCACCACAAGCTGTTCAGGCAATTGGCGACAGCGTTACAATCCGCAGTCAGGTGTTGGTTCAGTCGGCTGTAAATGTTACCCTTAAGCAGGTAAACGGTCTCGAACAGAATTTGGTCTTGAAAAACGGAAGTACTAAAACTATAAATGATCGCATGTACGCGGGTGTTGTCACTGAACCTTATTGGCTTAGAGAAAAACATCCCACAGGCATGTACACTATGTTTGATCCCATGATCATCGGTAATCCCGAAAACATTGCACCAATTCAAACCTCGTTCACCTTCACGATAAATAACAAGGACATTTCTTATACAAGGCCTGTGGTTTACAAATATACCGATCAAGTCAGGGGCGAAATTTACCAGCCGCTTATTATTGCTCCGGCAGTAACAGCTACCATTGCAGACAAAGCTTATGTTTTCTCAGGAAATACGCCGAAAACCATTCAGGTTCAGTTGAAGGCTTTCAAGGACAAAGCCAGTGGCCTAATTGTTCCGAACGTTCCGCCAGGCTGGAAGGTAGAGCCTGTGCAATTAGCGTTTGATCTGCCTGTTAAAGGCCAGGAGAAAACAGTGCAGTTTTCAATTATCCCTGGCGGGCTTACAAATGGAGGCGTGCTTACATTCACTGTCAATTCTGGCGACCAAAGCTCTAATAGAGGAACTAAGGTTATTGATTATGATCATATCCCGCTACAGACGCTGTTTCCTTTATCTGAGGCCCGGGTTGAGCGGATCGATCTTAAAACTGCAGGTAAACGTTTAGGCTATATAGCTGGTGCAGGCGATCTTGTTCCCGAAGCTTTAGAGCAAATTGGATATCAGGTAACGATGCTTTCGGAAAACCAGATTTTAAACAGCAACCTTTCGGAATATGACGCGATAGTTGCGGGCGTGCGATTGTATAATATCAACGAACATCTAAATATTATCCAGCCTAAGCTGATGGATTACGTTAGCAACGGGGGAACTTTAATCATTCAATACAACGTTAGCAATCCCCTGAAAATTCCAAATATCGGCCCGTATCCTTTCCGCCTATCCCGTGAACGTGTAACGGATGAAAACGCAAAGGTTACTCTGCTAGCTAAGGATCATCCAGTCCTGAATTACCCCAATAAGATCACGGAAAAGGATTTTGAAGGCTGGATCCAGGAAAGGGGGCTCTACTTTACTTCAGATGCTGACCCAAAATACAGCCGCATACTCTCAATGAATGATCCGGGCGAAAAGCCTAACGACGGAGCGCTGATTGTAGCGGACTACGGCAAAGGCAGATTTGTATACACTTCTCTTGTCTTTTTCAGGGAATTACCGGCAGGAATACCCGGTGCATACAGATTATTTGTAAATTTGATCACGAAACAAGACTAATTAAATTATGGAAAATCATAAAGCGACAAAAAGTTACAGCTCATATTATCTAATCCCCGCACTGATTTGCGGTTTATTAACAGGATGGATAGTTACTGGTTCCGTGGGATATACAATCCTAGGAGCTATTCTGGGACTTCTTATGGCAGGTTTCTGGATGAATGTAGTTGTGAACAAAAGTGAAGAAGCCTGATCAGGAACTCCCACCATTTGCTAAAACCTGGAACCAGTTTTACTACTTGTTGGTAGTTTGGCTGGTTCTTCTGATCTCCTTTTGTTACTTCTTTACAAAATTCTTTGAATGAGCGGGCTTGACTGGATAGTCCTGTTCACTACCCTATTTATAATTGTCATATACGGCGTTTATAAAAGCAGGGGTACAGACAATATTGACGGGTTTTTACTGGGAAACAAATCCTTTCCGTGGTATTACGTCACCTTATCGGTGATGGCCACCCAGGCAAGTGCCATTACTTTTTTGTCAGCTCCAGGCCTTGCATTTTCCTCAGGAATGGCTTTTGTCCAATTCTATTTTGGCCTACCGCTTGCCATGATCGTCCTGTGTATTACGTTCGTCCCGATTTTTCACAAGCTTAAGATCTATACAGCATACGAATTCCTGGAAACCCGGTTTGATTTGAAAACAAGGGCCTTAACAGCCTTCCTGTTCCTCGTTCAGCGCGGCCTTTCAACAGGTATTTCAATTTACGCTGCGTCTATTATCCTTTCGACAGTTCTTAATATCAACACGACATTCACCACGATTTTTATTGGGAGCGTTGTGATTCTTTATACAGTTTACGGCGGTACTAAAGCGGTTTCCTACACGCAGCTTTTGCAGATGAGCGTGATATTCGCAGGACTTTTTGTGGCAGGGGTAGTTGTGGTAAAACTCCTTCCTGAAACTGTTGGATTTGGCAAAGCCCTGCAGATCGCCGGAAAAATGGGCCGCACAAACGCTATAGATTTTAAGTTCGATTGGAGTAACCAGTATACCGTTTGGAGTGGCTTAATCGGAGGTTTCTTCCTTCAATTATCGTATTTCGGCACTGACCAAAGTCAGGTTGGGCGTTATCTGACTGGTTCGTCAATCGGCCAGAGCAGGCTCGGGTTACTAATGAATGGCCTTGTGAAAATCCCAATGCAGTTCCTAATCCTGCTTATAGGTGTACTTGTGTTTACGTTTTACCAATACCAGCAGCCCCCTATTTTCTTCAACCGGTACGAATTAGGCAAACTAGAGAAAAGCCAATATGCCCCGGAACTTAACCGGATAAAATCTAACTATGCTGATGCTTTCAAAAATAAGCAGCTGGAAGTTAACCGCCTTGAAGTAGCGCTGGACGCTGATGATGAACAAACTATAAATTCTCAAAGAGTACTGTTACAAGCGGCCGACGAAAAGACTAAAGCTATTCGCAAAGAGGCTATAGACCTGATGGTTAAAAATGATCCGGATGCCGATACAAATGACAACAATTATGTGTTTTTAAGCTTCGTAACGAGATATCTGCCTCATGGCTTGATCGGTTTGCTTATCGCGATTGTTTTCCTTGCCTCCATGGGCTCCACGGCAGGTGCGTTGAATTCTTTGGCGTCTACAACTGTCATTGATATTTATAAGCGTTTAATCAATACCGGAGCCACTGATGAGAAGTACCTCGCTGTTTCACGCTGGTCTACGGTAGTTTGGGGAATTTTTTGTCTCCTGATGGCACTTTATGCCAGCAAAATGGGAAATCTGATCGAAGCAGTGAATATTTTGGGCTCTCTGTTCTATGGTACCATTCTCGGGATTTTCGTCGTCGCTTTTTACCTCAAAAAAATTGGCGGTTCAGCAACATTTTGGGCCGCTATAATTACAGAAGTTGTAGTGTTCGCTTGCTGGCATGCTAATATTATGGCTTTCTTATGGCTGAACGTTGTAGGCTGCTTACTTGTAATGATCTTTGCTCAGATAATCCAACTGATTAATAATCGGAAGAACAGAGTGATGTCAATTTGATTAGGATTGTTGGTGGAGACACCAACAAAATAACATGATGAAATCTTGCCCTGTTGGTGAGACACCAACAGGGTATACTCTAAGATCATAGACATCCTTGCAATAACAACATTTGATCACATTCACTTTATTTGGTGTCAAGTCTACTTTGTTGATGTAACGTCCACTTTGTTGGTGTAACATCTACTTTGTTGGTGTCCCATCTACTTTGTTGGGTAACATCCACTTTGTTGGGTAACATCCACTTTGTTGGTGTCCCACCAACAAAGTGCTTGATTCCGATTTTTCTACCAGTTGGTGTCTTCACCAACTGGTCATAGGATAAACATGATGAAAAATACCTAAACTAAGAAACGACCCCTTTAGACACCAACAGGGTAGACTTCAAGTTCAAAGACGTCTTACAGCAACTGTAAGCTTCCCCGATAAATGGGAAGGCTACACAACAACATTTGATCACATTCACTTTATTGGTGTCAAGTCTACTTTGTTGATGTAACGTCCACTTTGTTGGTGTCCCATCTACTTTGTTGGGTAACATCCACTTTGTTGGTGTCCCACCAACAAAGCACTTGATTCTGATTTTTCTACCAGTTGGTGTCTTCACCAACTGGTCATAGGATAAACATGATGAA
>NZ_JBBJNI010000154.1:0-10140 GCF_037719425.1 Daejeonella sp.
ATCTGGCGAAAGTCAGAACCTCCGTTCCCTTAACTTAATGACATTGGGCGAAAGCCTGCCTACCGCAGGCAGGCCAGAACCTCCCATTTGGTTTCCCCCTTTCGGTTTAGGGTGTTCCGCAGGGTCATTAAATCTAAATATAAAAAATCAGGACTCTGTCCGGCAAACAAACTACAACAGTTCAATAGGAAGCAACCCTTCTTCTTTCTCATAGTTAGATTTAGATTCCAAAGTTTGCTTCCTTTCAGGGTTGTTAAATACTTAGTAGCCGGACGGAGTCCTGGGTTTTATCATATGATTTAAGAGTGCTGCGCTGAACTCTTAAACCAAAGAGGCAGAGTCCTGAGTTTTATAAAATGATTTAAGAGCGCTGCGCTGGACTTAAACCAAAGTGTGAGGTATTTTTTTCCATTTGTCCTGGAGGTTCCCGCCTGCGCGGGAATGACAGGTCATGGTGGAGAAATTAGGAGATTCCGGCCTTCGCCGGAATCGGAGCCCTGGCTTCCCCTTCCGTTTCATTAGATGATTTAATAGCGCTTCGCTGAACTTAAACCAATGAGGAGATCCGGCACTAAATAGGGGAACTTCCCCCTCAGATCTCCGACCTCCCGATCAACTTACCCCAACCCGGATAGCCTTTAATCCATGAACCCCCTGCAAATCTTCTAACTCCAAAAGCTCGAGATCGGCGCTGAAGTAGCCCTCACGCTGGAGGCCTCCGATATACTCCAGGTACTCTTCCTCTTCTGATTTGGTGTAATAAACCATGGAAACTTTTTCGGGTTGAGTTAAGCGTTCATTTGTGCCTTTTATCAGAACTTTATCTATTCGCTTCTTTACCATCTCATAGCGGACACTGAACGCCCCGTCTACATCGAAACGCTTCTCGTCGTTACGGAAACTAATACTAATGGGTGCTGAGTGAATGAATATCAGCTGCGTGGTTTGCAAAGGTTTAGAAAGCTCGGGTTTAAGATTCCTGGTTATCCTGGCGATCTCAGCCATGCTTTTCAGCTGCCATAGCCGCATATGCCTAACATGCTCCATGTTGAAGATTTTGTAAGGGGCAATGGATTGGCCGAGGTAGATATCGTATTCGACACCGTCAGTACGGAACTTCTCGAAATACAGGGGAAATATCTTTTGGAGTTCCTGCAGGTGGCTTATAAGGTACTTGTTAATGTTTTCATTTATTATCTGCATCGAACGCTCCAACTCCCTGCGGTTTTTATGAAAACTACCCTGCGATTCTGAGACTGAATTAAAATAGGGCTTTATAACGTCCCGGACCTTTTCGGATGTCTCCGCAGCCTGGAACAGGAACGGCTCGATCTCCTCCTGAATTAAATTATTAAAGGTGATTTCGTCCCCTTTTTCCTTGTAAGCCTGGAAATGTTCGAGCCATCTCTTCTTATTCAGGAGCAAGATGTCGGTAAAGGCTTCAGTCAGGACTGCCGGCAGATCGTTTAAGACCTGTTCGAGTAACTCGATGTGAAGATTGATGTCAGTAAATACCGCATTATTTCTTTCTAAAGTCGACTGTCTGACATCTACTGCTCCATAAAACGGGTAAAGCTTATCAAATGTGATCTTACCTATTTCGGCCGTAGCGATATCGCGCGACTCCTTCAGGTAGGTCCACACCACCTCGTTAAATTTCCATTTTACTGATGACTTAATGGAAGTGAAATTATTCCTGACAGCCTGCTCTATAGAAGCGTCGAAATTATCAGAGATATGTTTAAATAATTGAACGATATAAGGAACCGCTGCCTGCAGTCTGGAAAGCAGAGCCTGATCAATAAAAACTCTTTCGTTGGAGTACACTTCAAGAATTCCTACTACTTTTTTGAGATACACTACCGGCAGAACCGCAAAGGATTCAATTCCTGCATACCTCAGCATTTTAAGAAGAGGCTCCTTTTCAAATTTATTGGTGGAAATATTGTTGTGAACAATCACATCCTGACTTTCCTCGTATTGCTCCACAAATTCATGATAGATATCCTGGCTCACTTTATACCTGACAGCAGCATTCATAATAATGCTATTGGTACTCGCCTGGCTGAGATAGACTGTCCGCTTGTTTAATTTAATAAATGGCAATATTCCAAATCGAAGGTTTCTCTTCCCTGCAAGGGATTGCAGAGTTTCGTTCAGGCTTTCATTGAATACCACTTCGTCGTAGTTGACGATAATATTTTTTAGATTCTCGAGAGCATGTTCTTCCGTAACATCGGTGAACTGAAGAATGGAAAAGCCCTTAATTTGAAAGTTGGAAAGAGGGAGCAGAGTTTCGAGATACTTCTCCCCTTTGGAATCCACGAGCCAGCTTTCGATTAATTCGATATCCAGATCGGGCAGGTCTCCGGTATAAGTGATGTCCAAAAAACGGCTGTCGATCTGAATTTTGTAGTAAACCGGCGTCCGGGTTTTGGGATTTAAACCCTGAATATGACTGTCGCTGGAAACACTGAAATCAATGTTATAAAATCGCCTTAGTATAAGCTGATAAATAAATCCTTTCTCCTTACCCGACAAAATGTTTTTAGTCGCAAAATCGCCTGCCAGCGGATTATAGTTCTCGCGGGTATGGAAGTTATAAAAGGCGTCGGTGCTGAAGAAAATTTCTCCGGGGACAGGTGTGCTTAATGCCCATACATGTTTGGCAGAATTATAAACAAGGGGATTAAGGAACATATAGATCAGTTCCAGCAGCTCTTCAAATTCAGCTGCTTCGTCTATCCTCACAAATTCCCTGCCTGAAAGATCGTTCTTGAACTTGTCGATCATGTTCTTAAACAAGGCCTCTTTCAGCGGCTGGTCCTTGATCAGACTTTCGAGATATGCAACAAAGGGCTGAAAAGACAGCTGCGACTTTGCAGGAATCAGCGTCTTATCAATAAGTCCCAAATCAAGGATTTCAGTTTTCATTTGGAAGATTAGCGATGTCTCTTAATAATTGTTTACATAGGTAGGAAAAAACCGGGCCAAATTAAAGTATGAGAGTGGAAAGTTGAGAGCCTGCCCCGAAATTTATTGGAATAAAATTTAAGACCTTTGAACAAAGGGTATTTGTATTATGAAGAAGATAGGATTTTTATCATTTGGGCACTGGGCTGATCATCCTGCCTACAAAACACGCACTGCTGCTGATACTCTGCTGCAATCCATTGACCTGGCGGTTGCTGCCGAGGAGATTGGACTGGATGGCGCTTATTTCAGGGTTCACCATTTTGCGGCACAGCTCGGTTCACCATTTCCTTTGTTATCAGCTATTGGCGCTAAAACCAATACGATAGAGATAGGGACCGGAGTTATTGATATGCGTTATGAAAACCCGTTGTATATGGTGGAAGATGCCGGCGCTACCGATCTGATCTCCGGCGGCCGCCTGCAATTAGGGATTAGCAGAGGTTCGCCTGAACAGGTGATCGAGGGCTGGCGTTATTTCGGCTACGAGCCTAAGGAGAACGAAACGGACGCTGAAATGGGGCGCAGTAAAGCCATGGAATTCCTTGATAAGTTGAATGGTGAGGGATTTGCCGAGCCTAACCCTAATCCAATGTTCCCTAATCCGCCGGGCTTGCTTCGCCTGGAACCACATTCTGAAGGCTTGCGGGAGCGGATCTGGTGGGGAGCCGCCTCTAACGCAACTGCTGTTTGGGCAGCCGAAAATGGCATGCACCTTCAAAGCTCAACCCTGAAATTCGATGAAAGCGGTAAGCCGTTTCATATACAGCAGGCCGAACAGATCCGGTTTTACAAAGAAGCCTGGAAGAAGGCCGGGCATCAACGCGAGCCCCGCGTATCCGTAAGCCGGTCGATATTTGCACTTGTCAATGATCAGGACAGAGCTTATTTCGGTCAACAAGGTGAGGGCTCTGATAAGTTCGGTTATATCGAACCCGAAAAGCGTGCCGTTTTTGGCAAGAGTTATGCCGCCGAACCCGATCAGCTCATTAAACAATTAGCAGAAGACGAAGCCATTCAGGAAGCAGACACCCTGCTTCTGACGATACCGAACACGCTGGGAGTTGACTATAATGTACATGTGCTCGAGTCTATTTTGACGCATGTTGCGCCGGGGCTGGGGTGGCGGTAGGTTTTGAGCTTAAGGCTTTAAGCTTTAAGCTCAAGCTTTGGGCTTTCAGACCTACTCCATTGAAAACAACCCAAACGGATTCCCTTCAGTGTCTACACAAATAGAGCAGAACCCGAATTCACCGATAGAAAATTTCGAACGGTTTACGAGTCCCCCGGCTGCTTTGATACGGCTTTCTTCTACACTGGCATCCTGGCACGGGAAATAAACCATGCTATTTACGCACGTTCCGTCGCCCTCCTTAGTGCCTGCCATTTCAATTAAGGCACCCGATACCCCCTGGTTTTCCATTGGAGAGAAAAAGGCCATTTTCATATCAATTGACCCGTCGGGTGTGGGACTGTCTATAAAGTTGGTTCCTAATACCGTATTATAAAATTTTTTCGCGCGTTCGATATCCTTTACATAGATTTCAAACCAGCAGATGATGTTTTGGTTCATGGTGTTGATTTTTGGTTGTCTTGCCAAATATAACCAGATGGAATTAAACAGGAAAGGGCGGTCGAGCCATATTGTGGGGTGATTTTGGACAATTTCCTGTTAAGGTTTGCTCGCTTTCCCCCGTTGGTTTAAGTGTTCCGTAGGATCACTTAAATCTAAATATAAAAAATCAGGACTCTGTCCGGCACCGGATCACAAGCCCATACTTAATATTCAGGCAAGGATTGCTCGCTTTCCGGAGGGTTGAAATCCAAGTAGCCGGACAGAGTCCTCGGATTTATAAGATGATTTAAGAGCGCTGCGCTGAACTCTTAAACCAAGGGGGGCTTTTTTGTGAACGCTGAATTCGCGAAGAAGTATTCTCAATTATAGTTTTAAAAGATTACCTAATACAAGAAGCTATTTCAACACGTGATGGGCCAATACCTTCTGGACTTCATATACATTGACAGACTTGTTAAATTGCTTCCTTATACTAGGTTGGGACTCACTTGATACCCATATTTTCAGCTCTGCATCCAGGTCAAATGTCCCTGCTGTTTCGATACTGAATCTTGAAATACTTTTATAAGTGATTGACTTATATTCAGTTTTGCTACCGGTTAATCCTTGTTTATCAATTAAAATCAACCTCTTCGTGGTGAAAATGAAAGTATCACGAATGAGCTTGAACCCAAGTTCAATTTCCTCACCTTCCGTTAACAGAACACCAAAGTTCTTGTTTAACTCGTCATTTGTGACGGCACCTGCGTTGCCTAACATCGCTGAAAATATTCCCATAATTGATAGTATTTACCTAAGTGATCGACTCATATTTAGTTTACAAGTTACAGAAGATAGTTAGTCTTTTACAAGTTGAAGTTAAATAGGTGCTCTACCAAGTTCAGTATAATCAGATATACTACTATCATCAGAATCACTAGCCGTGACCTCTTGGAGAAGCTTACAGTTCAAGCGGAACCGCACAAGAAACGGCGATACTTTTCTTCTCGACGAAGCACACCTATTCTTAATTTTACGTAGTTCCTCAGATTACTAGCTCTGTACGGCACAATATTTGCAACCTGTGCCTCGTTATACCAACGATCATTTCAAAATCTATCTTCATGAAAAAAATAATAATCACTCTGCTGGTAACAGCATTGAGCCAGCTTGCGTTTGCCCAATATGCAGCCCCCCTTACTGAATACAAGATTTATCCCGGGACAATTACCATGCCCAACGGGTCTGTTGTTAAAGGTTATATATTGAACCGTGGCGTCCCTGAAAATCAAAATCAAATATCTTTCTATACAGAAAGGGATGGAAAAACCAGGAAAGTATATCGGCCTTCAGATCTTCAGGCTTTCACAATAGAAAATAACCAGTTCAGAAGTGTGCCTTATTCTGGTTCGCTAAAATTAGGAAAGGCTAATAATCATTTTGTTTTTGTTGCCTCACCCGGAGCCATCACAACCTATAAATATTGGGGACCTGAAGAGCAGATCTTTTGGCAAAAAGGAAATGAAGAGCCCGTGCTTAGTTCCTCAATGATCGTCGCTTACAAAAAGAACATATCAAAACTCTTTGCCGATTATCCTGCTTTATTAAAAAGAGTAGAAGCTAGAGGCAAGGCTTATGCCATGCTTAACCTGGATAAAATTGTTGAAGAATACAATACCTGGGCGGCCGCGAAACAATAGTCCCACATTAATGAAATTCACAACACTACTGCTTTTTTTCTGTGGTTTGTCACTCCTGGCGGATGCACAGAAGCTTCGATCGGAAGATATCTCTTATAGCTATAAGCGACTCCCATCAACTGTCCTTCGGAACACGAGCAATTATCAGTTGACTTTTGACCCTGTTTATGAAGCAAAGAATAAAGAGCGCATCAGCGAATTCGTGAGGAAGGAACAGGAGGCCCGCGAAAAATATGAGAAAGAGATGGCTGCTCATTCGGGTTTGGTTAAGGATGCCAATACACGCTATGAGAAGGAACTCGCTGAATACAATAAGAAATCACTCGGAACAAAAATTGTCGAAAAATCCGTAATGGATAATAGCAAACCCGTCAGGCAAATGATCGCAGTTCCCACATTGCAAATCATTGAAAAACCGGTGTTATATTCCTCCTATGATTATTCTGTCCTGGCAGACACCTATGTGAAACTAGACGGTTTCACGAAAAATTCCTCTAATGCGTTAAAAGTAAATGTAATCCTGTACGGTTTTGATTATACTCAGCCACGTACTCTCAGTGAAGAGGTTACGAGTATAGGAAGGGGTGCGACAAGTACCTACAAAGCCAGTGTGTATCACAACGAGTTTTCCTACCGTCATCCTATGGCAGTTAAAGTTGTTTCGCCTGAGGGGAAGGAACTTCTAAGCGTCACTCCTCCACAACTTAACAGCTATAAGATCTATAAAACTGGGAATACCGAGCGGCCACAAACTGTAAACGGTGACCTTCTGATAAAAAATCTGGAAGAAAAAACCCTTCAGGAAAACCTTGCTTTTATAAACAACCTCTTGAATGACACGTTTGGATATTCTGAAACCGAACGTAAAGCAACTCTGTACTATGTAAAAACAGACGATGCAATCTATTCAGACCTGGTTACAGCATTCAATGAGGCATCATCAGGATTATCCATTCTAAAACAAGATAAAGAGACTGCTAAAAGTAAACTGATTAAAGCATCAGAACTGTGGAACAGCGCGCTAAAAGAGTCTGATCCGACAAATAAGAAAGCCAGGATCAATAAGGATATGACAATAGCACTTTATTATAACCTTCTCGAAATCTATTTCGCCCTGGGAGATGTACCTCATGGAGAAAGCACCTTAGAAAAGATGAATACGATGAATCTCACAAATTCTGAACGTAAATCAAAGCTGGACTTTGACTTGTTATTCGCCGATCTCAAGAAAAGACAATCTCAAATTAAGTTATAATTTCATGAAAAATTTACTCATCCTGTTTCTGGCAGTAGCTTCGCTTCCTGTTTTTGCCCAGGTTAATGCCTCATCAGGAAGTGCCAGTGCACCCTTTAAACTAACAGCACAAAATCCCGAGTTCAATTCATATAGTACGAGTGATGGGAATTACTTTGTCGTTAGATGGACAGAATTATTTGAGAATATTTACAACCTGGTAGCAACTGATAAGGCTGGTGCGGTAATTTCCAGTAAAGAAATAACTCTTCCGATGAGTATGTCAAATAATACTTTTGGAATCAATGAGTTACTGGTTATCGGGCAGAAACCCTATGCTTTTGTGGAAAATCGTAATAAAAGCACTATGAAAAATACCTTAACTGCGCGGCCGGTTGACAATAAAGGTACAGTAGCTCCTCAAGGAGCAGCGATCGCAAGCTTCCCGATTGTAAAAATGTCTAATAGCGGCGACTGGTATGTAAGTTTAACACCCGACAAAAAACACGTTGCGGTTCTCTGGAAGCCGGCTTATCAAAAGGGCACTGCTGATATTTTCACCTACATTCTGCTGGACGAAAATTTAAAAGAAATATCTAAAAGGCAATTCAGCTTTAGCGGTTATACAAAAGAAATTACTCCAGCAAGCTTTTACTCTTCAGATAAGGGAGATGCATTTATTACCATGGAAGAATTTGATAAGCTTTACAAATATCCTATAGTTTATGCTGCACCTGCGACCGGTAATCCTCTTATAATGCCTGCAATGATCTCTGATCCAACATTAAAAAGTCTGAGTTACATAACAAAGATCAACTCTCAGGGCGAACTTGTGATAGCCGGTTACACCCAGCAGAAAAAGAACCTTGTAATTGGTGATACCCAGGCAACTGGCACCTGGATATTTAACTCCAGCACACCCGCCCAGATCAAGACGGCAAAGTTCGATAAGCCGATAACTAATCTTACCGCGCTGGATATTGTTTACAACAAGAATATGTTCTTTCTTGTAGGAGAACAAATGCTACCCGAAAAACAAAAAAATGAATATACCTCAGGTCCAAAAGCGCTGGAAACAAATTTCATTTACCAGCATAACGACATTTTAGTGTCCGGATTTAACCAGGACGGATCTAAGAAGTTTGAGATGCCTATCAGTAGAAAATGGCAGTCAAAGCTTAACTTCGATTCAGACCTGAAAATTGCAACTGGGGTAATTAATAATAAACTTACTCTGATCTATAATGACTCATACAGTAAATATATTAATGAACATAATATGGCGAATGTACGTTTGCCGGTAGCAGTTCAAATTACCAGCGATGGCTTAATGGAAGCCCCAGTTCACTTCGGCAAAGAACTGGATACCAAAGTCAGTTCTTACGTTTTGTATCCTCAATTCTTCACCCAGGGAAACAATAACATTTCCATTTTGTCAGTTAATCCGCAATCGGTAAAAGAAGTTGTGTTTCAATAAGTCGGAGGTCTGAGGTCAGGCCTGAAGTCTTGAAGTCCCATTTGGTTTCAGTGTTCCGCAGGATCACTTAAATCTAAATATAAAAATCAGGACTCTCCCGATAGCTATCGGGACCGGCAAACAAACTACAACATTTCAATAGGAAGAAACCAAGGGAGCGGGTGTCGCTGTGCATGTCCCCCGGCTGGCGCCGCGTCCGAATGGCTTCAGCCGGGCGGAGGGGTTGGGGGTGGAAAGTCTGATCAATGCAAACACGTTTCTTCCTCAATGCATTCAAAAATTCCCGGATTTACGACTTTTAAAAAAGATGTTTTCCCGGCGTCTACCCGCCACATTTGATTAACCTCTGTTTTTTCTTTTCCCCTTATGTAATGAACCAGCAGGGTCTCCAATTTTGATGTTCCTTTCACTTTGCAGGTCATTGTTGAATACCAACTCGTCGTATCCAACTTTACATCCATCTCATCGATAATCATATTTACAGGTATACCCGATGCATTCCTGTACAGCAGCTTAGTTAGCAGGATTTTACCAGAACCTGTATTGCACTCATCCCTTGTCGGTGAAACCTGCTCAATACCAAACTCTCTGCTATCACCGCGAGCTGATTCCATCATCGCTCCCTGGCAGCGAAACCATCCTAAGGTATCAATCAAAGTTGAGTATTTTCCTTTCAGCGAAGGGAGGGAATTTTCAATGCTTTCCGCTGTCGCACGTGTAATAGTATCCTTTATACTTTCTGATTCCGGAGTGGATGAGCAGGCACAAAATAAAAGTGCAGCGAGGACGGTATACGTGAGAGCTTTCATACCAGTTAGTAATCAAATTGAAGTTAAGAAATATATATAAAAAAATCAATTTAGAAAGATCCTAAGAGCGTCACGCTGAACTTAAACCATGAGTAAACGAGATTACTAAAAAAGGAAAAACAGGACTTTGTCCGGCACTGTAGGCAGAATCCCATACTTAAAATTCAGACATCAAGCCTTGCTCGCTTTCCGGAGCGTTGAACACCTGGTAGCCGGACAGAGTCCTTGGTTTTATTAAATGATTTAAGAGCGCTACGCTGAACTCAAACCAAGAGGTGAGTGAGGGTTGACTTGCGAAGTTTATTAAGAGAGCGGAAAGAAACTTCGGAAGTCTCTTTGTGAATTTTAAACTGACGAAGTCACGTGGAAGTCGGAGAGAGACTTCGTAAGTT
>NZ_JBBJNI010000155.1:0-10071 GCF_037719425.1 Daejeonella sp.
GCAATAAGGTCTTTCCTGTCCATAAGAATGCCGGCGCTTTGAGGGCCTGCCATAGCTTTACCGCCTGAAACACATACAAGGTCAAAACCCATCTGATTGTATTTCCAAAGATTCTCTACCGGAGGAACATCAGCAGCTATATCGATCAGGGTTGGAATATTGTGTTTTTTAGCGATTGCAACCCACTCTTCATGTTTAATTTTACCTAAAGGACCGCTGGAATTTAAAAACCACATCAGAGCGGTCTTTTTCGTTATCGCTTTTTCAAGCTCCTCAACAGTCTCAATTTCTACGGGGACAATTCCCGTGTTAGTGAGCGCATGAACGTAACCGACATTATGAGCTTTTTGAGTAATTACCTGAGTTTTCTCAAATGTAGACAGATCAGGCAGTAACTCAACCTTTTTCCTGTCCATCCTGGTGAGTACCCCAGCTGTACCCAAAACCAATGCAGACCAGCAGCCTGCAGTAACCATGGCAGCCTCAGCTTTACACAACCCGGCAATTTTTTCACCTACTTTGTCCTGTACTTCGTTAATCATAACGAAGTGTTTGGCCGATTCATTAATTGTATCTATTACTTCTTCATGCATCAGGGATGCTGTCATGGTCGTGTAGGTTCCTGCGGCATTAATAAACGTCCGTAATCCTAATTCTTTTATTACATCCCGTTTTGCCCTGGCCGGAGCTGGCTCAGCAGCTTCAGCAACAAAGGGTATACCTGTTCCAACAGCTGCACCAGCAATTGGCGCCACGGAAAGGTATTTAATCAGATCTCTGCGTTTCATATTATTTTTATTTATTGATTCGATTTGAAACAATAAGAGGAGACTAAATCTAATCTCCCCTTATTGTATCGCTAATATATAAAATCAGTTTATATTCCTATTAGTATACGATGAATAACATATTGCTTACTCTTAATTGACATTGCTTTGACCAGTACCCGGACCAACATCCCACCACATTCTACCCTGAAGAAGATCAATAGTTTGCTCCGTGAAGCCCTGACGTTTAATGGCGTCAAGGTAGTTTGTGCCATTTACGTTTAGTTCTGTTATAGGATAAGAAAATCGTCTAAACATCTTACCTGCTGTAACATTACCTGGATAAGATACTTTTTGACCAGCTGTATTTGTCCAGTTAGCGTAATTAAACACTGGGAATTTAATACGGCGCCAGTTAGCCCAAACTTCATAATCATCTCCAAGCAAAGATACCCAGTGCTGTGTTGCTATGAACTCAAACTGTTGAACTAGCGTACCTGCAGTTGGATATGGATTAGCAAGAAGATAAGCATCAACCTGTGCAGTTGTGATAACTCCTGATGAAGGAGCAACTGTTGGCCATAAAGCCCATTGTGCCATAGCAGCGCGAACGCCATTTTCGTACGCAGTTTTAGCTGTAGTTCCAACATTCCATCCTCTCGCTGCTGCTTCAGCTATGATCAGGTATGCTTCCGCCGGACCCATAGTAATGATTGGAGAACCCCGGTCCAGGTAAAGTAGTGAAGGTTCTGAAAATGTGTCAAAATCTGAAGGTCTGGTATTAACAGCTCCCTCTTTCATTCCTCGTTGTGTTGCAGGTGTGTTATTTGCAGTATAACTAGATCCGCCTGCGGGAACCCAAACCACTGATATAACTGGCAAGCGAGGATCCTGAGTAGCCTTTAAATGATCGATAAACCTTGCAGTCCATTTACTACCCTCTACGTTATCGCCTCCAGGGCTTGCAAAATCTCCGCTGATCATACCGCCAACCCGGGGATTCATCTGACCGGTAACATTTGCATATTTAATATAAGCAATATCGCTAAATACCGTCATTACACCTCCAGCCGCAGCCTTTTCGACCCAACTTTTAGAGTTGGCAGCATCTACCTGCGACATCCGCATCCCTAAACGCAGCATCAGAGTGTAGCCAAACTTCTTCCATCTCACAACATCTCCCTTGAAATATGGATCTGCATTGCCAAATACGTTCGGCTTTGTTGCGTCCATTGATTTCAAAGCAGTTTCTAGCTCAGTCAGCATCGCGGTGTAGATACTCTGCTGGGTATCATACTTTGGCATTAAATTGTCCTGACCTTTCATAGATTCAGTATATGGAAGATCTCCCATTTGATCTGTCGCTTGATGGAAAGCTAGAATTCGGAGAATTTCAACTGCTGCACGTTTATTTACATTTTCTGGACCCGGTATCTGTGAATTTAGTGCAAGGAGCCTGTTGATACCCTTCGGATACGGATTGGCGGTAGTCTGGTTAGCGCCCGGGTAAATATTAAAATTTCCAACTGTACCATTAAAATTATAAAACTTATCGCCAACAGCAGGTACCTCCTTATAAGTAGAAAAGTATTGCATACCCTGACCAAGTGCCCGATAATTTTCTCCAGGGCTGCTTGACAACACCGCGGCAGTGAATGAATAATCCGGAATATTGGTCTCTATTGCGTTCGGATTCTTGTTCAGATCAGTCAGCGCCTCTGTATCACAGGAAGGCATAACTAAGGCCAGAACAATAGCACCCGCCGCATATATCATATTTAAAAATATCTTTCTCATGTTCTTAGTTTTAAAGTTAGAATCTTAAATTCACGTTGAAGCCAATATTCCTGGTTCTCGGAGCCATAACACCCTGACTTCCCTGAGCATTTCCAGTAGTTTCCTGCATTTCCGGGTCAATACCTGCTTCTTTAACTCTCTTATCCTGATACAGGGTAGCGAGATTTAAGCCAGTCAGACCAACAGATGCTTGTTGGACTCTCATGAATTTGAGCGCATTGGTTGGCACGTTGTAACGCAATACCGTACGTCTAAGTTTTACAAAATCAGTGCTGTATACAAACTGTCCTGGATAGGCACTTCCCAGATTGTTGTAGTAAGTGTCTAGCGTGGCGACGTCCCATAGCTTCGTGAATGGAGCACCAGTGGCTGTAACACCTGTAACAGTTAACCCGTTTTCTCTGCCAGGAAGCGTAATCGGGGTATGCCCGAAACGGGTTGCATATTGTATCAGGTTGCTATATCCGACTGCACCAAATTTGGAGTCGATATCAATTGTTAACGAGAATCTTTTGTAACGAAAGTTGTTTCCAAGACCCATTTGCGTCGGCGGGTTACCCACGCCAAGATCCTGAAGTTCCTGAACTTCATAACCGGTCGCTGGATTGTATATCAAAGTGCCATTAGCATCTCTCTTCATTACGTTTGCTCGCACGGTAGAGTAAGGGAGACCTATTGCGTTAATCAATAGTGGCCCACCGATTGCATTTCCAATTGAAAGCGTGGTGATACCTTCTGCAAGCTCAACGATCTTACTTTCGTTATGACCAAAGTTGTAATTTATATCCCAGCTAAAATCGTCTTTCTTTATTGGCGTACCATTCAGGCTGATTTCCCAGCCCTTGTTAGTTACCAGACCAAGGTTACGACGACCCGCATTGAAGCCGGTTGCCGCTGAAATCGGCGGTGATAAGATATCATTCCTTGTTCTTCTGCTGTAATAATTTACATCTAAACCGAGACGGCTGTCCAGCATTTGGAGCTCAGCCCCTCCTTCGATGGTTTGAACTGTGACAGGACGAATATTTGGATTGTTAAGCGTAGTTGGATTACTCAAAGTTGGTAAACCATATGCATTCACTGTGCTTACTGAAAAGGTCTGGTTAATACTTCCCGCATTTACTGTGGCACTTCCGACCTCAGCCCATGACGATCTTAATTTAGCGTAGTTAAGAAACGTTGGCATTTTCACCACATCCGAAAGGATGAAACTCGCTCCAACAGAAGGATAGAAAATCGAGTTAAATCCAGGGTTTAGCACAGAGAACCAGTCCTGACGTCCTGTAACAGTTAAATAGAAGAAATTTTTAAAATCGATATTAGCTTCACCGAAAAGTGAGTTGTAGCCTTCGTCTTGTACGAATTCATTTGCAAGGGTTCTGTTAACAAGGTTGGTCAAACTGTAAAAATCCGGGACAACCCAAGTATCCCCGTTCTGATCTACCCGTGATAATCTGTTACGTTCACGCTGCGCACCTCCAAGAAGATTAAAACCAATTTTTTCCCCTAAAAACCTCTGGTTGTAATTCGCGATCACCTGGAAGTTAGTTTTTTTCTCGTCTTCAATTCTTGAGTTGTAATAACCAAGGGGGGTGAAAGAGTTCGTCATCGGCACGTAGTTTTCGTATCCGAAGTCATTGTTATCAATACCGATGGTACCTTTTACAAATAGATTGCTTAACAGATTGACCTGAACACTTCCGCGAGCTATAAGTCTTCTCTGATCATCAGTATTGCTCAGCTGGTGAGCTGCATAGTAAGGATTTACAGCCGCAGGTACAGGATTCCAATCTAATTCTCTTCCCGTAACCGCATTAATTCCCGGACGGCTTGGATCTGTACCTCTCATGTTCCGAACATCTACGTTATTTGCGGCCAAATAAACCGGCCAGGCTGCATTGATCTCAGCATAACCAATACCTTGTCTGTTCTTAGCATTCTGAAGGTTATACTGCACGCTTGATTCTAATGTTATAAAATCATTCTTACCCATTTTACCAGTCACATTCAAAGCAGCGTTCTGACGATCATACTTTGATCCGGGTTGCTGATCTTTTGCCCTAAGGTCGCTGGCTGATAATCTGGCCCTGAAATTTTGGCTGCCGGCATTTAACGCGATCGTGTTCGTGATATTAGACTGAGTCTGGTAGAAATTCTTGACATTGTCCTTAACGTTAAACGCCGTATAAGGACGGGCAACCCCATCAAATTGCAGAACCATCGATCCGTCTAATTTTGCTCCGTAAGATAAACGGCCTGAACTTAACGCAGCAGCTGCTGTTGCAGGTTTAACTCCGTCATTCCCTTGTCCATAAACATACTGGTAATTCGGAAATACATAAGGCGTACCGTAGTTAGCGTCAGAAGAAACCTCAACACCTACTCCCTGCTGTGCAGAACCTTTTTTAGTAGTAATAAGAATGACACCATTTGCAGCCTGACTTCCATAAAGGGCAGCTGCAGCACCACCTTTCAATACAGAGATGGTAGCAATATCATCCGGGTTCATACTGGATATGCCATCACCACGGTCAACATTGATACCTGCAGTACTACTTCCACCGCTACGGTTTGTATTGTTGATAGGAATACCGTCAACAACATAAAGAGGTTGTTGATTTCCGTTTAAAGAGGTGTTGCCGCGAATAATAACGCGGCTTGAAACACCAACCCCCCCATTAGCCTGTGTTGCATCAACGCCTGCTATCTTACCGGTAAGTGAATTTGCAATATTATTCTGGCGCGCCTCTGTAAGGGCATCCCCTGGGATTTCCTGTACAGAATATCCAAGGCTTCTTTTTGCTTTGGTTATACCTAATGCAGTAACAACAACCTCGCTTAATGCCTGACGGTCTTCAGCCATAGTTATGTTAACAGAAGTTCTGCCGTTGACGGCTACTTCCTGAGTTACATAACCCACGTAGGTAAATACAAGGACAGCATTTGCAGGAGCGTCTAAGGTGAAATTTCCCTGAACATCAGTTGAAGCCCCTGCCTGTGTACCTTTCACCCGTACACTAACACCGATCAGCGGCTGACCCGCAGCATCAATAACTTTACCTCTAACGTCTGCACGCTGAGCCTGAATTGCGAAATTTGAAACTACACCTGACGACTGGCTTGCAGAAAAAGTCCGTTCGTCACGCTCTGTCGGCATTACTGAAAATTTAGAAACTTCTTCCATAAACCGCTCATCTTTTCTCTTAAGGATGATGGTGTTCTCCGTGATAGAATAAGTTAAGGGCTGGTTCTGGAAAACCTGCGCCAAAACTTGCTCTAAAGAAGTGTTTTTGGCCTTAACAGTAACAGGAACTGTATTTCTCAGCAGTCTGGTATTGTATAAGAAATCATAGCCTGTTTGTTTTCTGATCTCAGTGAAAACCTTATCCAGATTAGAATTCGTTTCATTTAACGTAACATTTTGAGAGTAGCCTTCAGCACTTACTTGCATAAAAGCTGCTAAAATAAAAATGGCAGTTAGCTTCATGGTCTTTAATGTTTGATTTGAGACCAGTGTATTAAGTCTCAATTTTGGAAAACTTCCGGTGCTCAGGCCGGAACTACTCCATTTTCGTAGTAAAACATTTTTCATACTTTTACATTTTAAAATTGTTTTGGTTAATATTAGAACTTCGTACTAGCGGATTTTTGAAAAGGCCTTAACTGATATTCTCCGCTCCGGGCGCAATCCGGGGCGGTTTTTTGTTTTAGTCTCTCCAAAACCTGATTAACTGGTATTCTTTTTTATCATATATGATATTTTAGAGGTTATTGAATTGATTTGATCTTTAATCTTCTTCCTTTTACGGTGAACTTAATACCGCCGCTCTCTTCCAGCATTTTCAGTACGCTTGAAATTTTCACATCATTAGAAATATAGCCGGTAAATTCATCAGGAGCTAGTTTACCATCATAAACCAGTTCCACATCGTACCACCTTTCTATCTCCCGCATAATATCTTTGATCGGGGTGTTCTTAAATTTAAAATATCCATTCTTCCAGGCTATTGCCTTTTCGGTATCCGTATGCTGTACTCTGATGTCAGATTGAGAAGCGCTGGTAAGCGACTGCTCGCCGGGTTTCAATAATTTGCCACTCGGATTTGATGAGTTTAATATAACACGTACGCTGCCCTCCAAAAGAGTCGTCTTAATAAAAGCCTCGTCCTCATAAGAGTTGATATTGAAATGGGTTCCAAGTACTTCGACTATCTGATTGTTGCTTTCAACACGGAAAGGCACCTTTTTATTCTTAGCAATCTCAAAATAAGCCTCACCAATTAGTTTGACTTTTCTTTCAGAAGCAGCAAATGTGGTAGGATAAGTCAGTGTTGAAGCTGAATTCAGCCAAACCTTGCTGCCATCCGGGAGGCTGATCTGGTATCTTCCGCCTTTAGGTGTTTGGATAGTGTTAGCCGCCGAAGACCCGCTCATGCTTTTCATCCCTTCTTCGTTCTTTTTATATACGATCTGTCCGTCTTCAGTTTTTGTAATAGATGTGTTACCCTGGCTTGCTACAAATCCTTCGGCTGCATCGTCAAGACTTATCCTCGATCCATCCGCCAGAGTTAATATCGCTTTATTGTCGCCAGGAGCAATATCATTCTTTACATCTATTTCTGAAAAATATTCAGGCTCGATTTTCCCTGCACCCTTGTAAAAATATAGTGATATAGCAGCTGTTATAATTACTGTGGCTGCTATCAAAAGCTTTCCAAAGAGACTCCGGCGACTTCTCTGAGCAGGCACCTCTAAGTCCAGGTCCTCCATCACGCGATTGTACATTTTCTCGTCGAGCGAAGAAATGTCAACATCGGACTGATTTTCCCTGGATTTACTGAAGCTGCCGTAAAAATTAAGCAATTGCTGCTCCTCTTCCAGGGAAGCCTCACCGGCAATATACTTGTCCAGTAATTTATAAAATGCTGCTTTTTCCAAAGTGTAAGATGATTTTTAATATGAGAGTGTAAAATTGGGGGTATCCCCTAGTTGGATATGATATTTATTGGACAAAAAAATATTTGCACCAGATATTTTATTTGCCCTACTTTTTCTTCAGGTAAAAAGTAGCAAAACCCCGCCGCTGCGCCTGCTGCTTTGAAGTTAGTGCTTAGGCTTTGTCTGTTCTTACCGCACCAGCCAATGCGGAATAACGGTGAATGGAGACACTCAGTGCTTAGGCTTAAGAAACGTACCTAATGGTGCTGATGTAGAGAAGCATGCCTGTAGCATGCGTTACAGACGGATGACTTGTAGTTTGTAAAATGGTTATCAACAATAAATGTCGACTTTTTTACTCTTTATAGGATATGTGGAAATTCAATAATCGCATTTTAACGATCACAAGAACTCATATTATTAATTATCAGCTTTCTCATAGATGGACTTTACAGTAACACCCAGCTGTTTCCTTTCTGGTAATTTATTTTTGTAAAGTCTCTGAAAACTTGCAGATAATATTTTATCATTAAGTCTATGGTACAAGATATAAGAAAGGAAATTAAAGTCTAACACATTTTGCCAATGCAGGTTGGACTTCTTTAGTAACGGTGCAGTGCTTTTTTGAATAAGTAAAGCGTTCGGCAAATCATTTAACCTGTAATATATATTAATAGCCTGATTATTATTAATTAAGATGCGGCCGGTATCAACAGTGGAATTCCAATATAGTCTGGCGTATCGGTTGTAAATTAGGGCCGAGTCCAGCTTATTTTCAATCTCATATACTTTTGAAAGGTCAAAATGAGAAACAGCAACACCCCAAAGTGCTTTCTTCCCGGAAAAAAGTTTTATAGCATACTCAATTTGAGTTTTTGCTTCCCGAAAATTATTTAAGTGACCATGTAATAGACCTTTATATTTCCGGTTATTAGCCTCATTTAATGTGTCATTAAGGGCGGTCCAAATGGACAGAGCTGTGTTTACCAGTTCCAGAGACTTAGTATAATTTTGAAACGAATCCCCTTGAAGAAGTCCCTCATTTTGGATAAGATATCCTAATGTTTTTAATCCCTTTTTCTCTTCCTCAGTTATCACCATTGTCGTTAACTTCTTTAAAAGAGAATCGACTTTAACATTGATCTTTGATAACGAGCTCTCAAAAGTTGTGTTTTGGGCAACTACTCTACCACCAAAGATTATCAATAGGAAAATGAGATTGTGTGTTTTCATTTGAATTATTTAATGAATATACAAATTGGTATTAAATAAAAACTTTTAGCAGAGTTCCCATACTTACCCCTCATCCACTGCGCTACAGCGGGCGAAACGCCTTCACGTTTGCACACTGTCAACTCTCAACCATCAACTCTCAACTTAATAAAAACTTTTAGCAGAGTCTCCATACTTACCGCCTCTTTCGCGTTCGGTGTACTACCGCCCGGGGCGGTTTCACCATACTTGCGGCACCATTCGGGATTTAAACCCAATAACTGTAATGCACCAGCCTTATTAAACTGAAAACTGAAAACTGAAAGTGAGCGTGACGCCTATAGCCCGCGCGGTTAAGACTTTGGGTTTGTGCCTTCAACTTTCAGTTTTCAGTTTTCAGCTTCTTTTTAACCCGATTCTAATTTTCTCATTATTTCTAATTTTAAATTAACAATCACCCTTATTATTTGCACCGGTACAATTCCATTTCAAGTAAACTCAATTCTAATCTCCTCCTCAACCTCATACTTCCTGCTTCAGCCCTCCGACTTCAGCCCTCTGACCTCTGACCTCCGACCGTCATCCCGAGCGAAGCGACTGTCATCCCAAGCGAAGCGCGGGATCATTCACTAAGGATTCACTAGTGGTTCACTAAGCGTTCACTAAGGTTTCGCCCGCTAAATAAGCCCTTCATCTCAGACCTCCGACCTCTGATCTCCCGCTTTCCATATCCTAAGATAACACCAAATCCCCCTACTAGATAACTAAAAACCACTTTTACCATATTTTCATCGCCGGTGAAAGCGCTATTATCAATTTCGCAAGGCTGGTAAAACGACGATTATGAAATTCGTAATGGTGGTGCAAGACGTATTATGAAAATCGTAATTGGGAAACTTGAGTTTCTCCGGAAAGAAATGAAAAAGAGGAGTAAATTCTGCGTAAAATTGGGGTTTACCAGGTCGGATCTAATCAGATTTGATATTACAAACTACCTTCAGGAGCCACCTACATTCCTGAAGCTATTTCAGGATGAGACGCGTTGGATTTCATTCACACCTCCTGCTACCAACCAATGCATGGCATAAACCCGCAACAATCGTAGATGAATTTTTCAAACCCGCATAGACACGCAAGTATTTATAGCTTTTTATCTAAGTGCTATCTAAGGGTGATCTCTTAGTTAAGGCAGGGTGAAGCCTTAACGACCAAAATGCCATCAATTGGGTTAAAAGTTGCGGGATTCTGCGAGCTGATTCCTGGCAAAACCCGGGGGGACTCATTCAAACTTGTAGCCGGGGATTTTAATATAGGGTAAGCCTTGTGTTTGAAACTAAAAGAACTTCAATGCTGTTCG
>NZ_JBBJNI010000156.1:0-10047 GCF_037719425.1 Daejeonella sp.
TCCAACAGCTCCAATAACAACAATAATAGTGTCTACTTTTTTCAGGACATGACACGATAACTAGGTGCTTCGCACATTACAAATTGAGATTTAAAAAGGATGTTTACTTTCGGGTAAGCATCCTTTGTTATGATTAGATCTTTTTCGGACCTGGAGGTTTATCATCTTTCTTATCGACCAGGGCTCGATGTCTTCTCAATAACTAAAAATTTCCCGATTAAACTTCAATGATCTTTTATACCGTTGCATTAAAACCCTAAATGTTGTTAGCTCCAAAAGAGTGATGCAGAATTCCTAATAGGCCGGCCATTATTTCAGTATGGCCAGCCTATTAGGAATAGTAAAAAAATATTACCATGCTTGTGGCGGAACAAATATTATCGGACAGTTAACTATTATGCTCGCGGCAACTAACCCGCCTGAGGATGCATTTCGGGAGCCGCCCAGCGCTCCGGTTTTCATAAAGGCTTGCATACAATTCAATAATATTTATTGGTGCAATTGCCTCTCGTTTATCGGTAGTAACCCGGGTTCAAATTCCCGCAGCAATTGCTACATCTGTCCACAATCAGTGTCTACATCCAAAGAGGGCTATAAGCTGCCGCGTCGCAAAAAGCTGCCAGATCATCAGGGTCTTCGCAACCGCTTGCTTGCTCCTGAAAAATATTTAAATGATCGCCCTCTCCTGCCACTACAGATCAAAACCCGCCAAACCCAGGAAGTTATACTTGCCTGCGATACCTTTTCCAGCAGCGGTTGTACTTAAAACAGTTTGCGAGCGATATTTAGTACCTGAACCATTTACGTCAAAAATATTGATGGAAAAGGATTGGAACGATCCAAGATTGTACAGGTATTTGTTATCCGGAGACTGCCATAGGTCTTTAGAATCGCCTTTCGGAGCCAGATCAACCCTGGCTTCTGATGAGCCAAAGGTCAGTGCACCTCCACTCACATTAAAAGTGGATACCAGGTTGGTTTGAAAACTGGCCACATATAATTTATCGCCGGTGCTGTTTAACACAGTCCAGCAAGCCTCATTGATAGCAGACGCATTGGTAACGCTAAAATTGGCCGCCTTGCTGAGCACCGTGCCGTTATCACTTAATACGGTTACACTGTTTTGAATTTTAGTGGGTATCAGATTAAAATTGGATACATACATCTTACTGCTACCTGTTTTATCCCAGTTAAAACCAATAGTTCCCGAAATACCCGCTTCTTCAAAAAAGCGTTTGCCGCTAACTTCTCCATTGGCAAAATTATAGACGTAAACCCGGCTTGGGCGTTGCTCTGTTAGCAAGGGTGCATCTGTAGCAAAATGGGCTATACCCCAGGTGCTTACCGCCAGCTTTGTTCCGTCGGCACTAAAGCTTACCGTTGTGGGACCTCCGTTTTGCCTTACATATTTGTCTAATTGTTTACTTAAAGTAAGGGCTCCTGTAGTGGCATTGAAACTAAATAAGGTGATATTCCTTTCATTATCAGTCCCGTCAGCCAGCGAAAGATCCTGCTGATAAAAAGCATTGTTAGGAAAGCGTTGAATATTTGCGCCATCTTTTTGTATGTTCGGATTATTCCATTGATTCCCTACAACTACCCAATATTCATCGGCGCTGCCTGTTTTTTTCTGGTAAGCGATACTCACCGGCCGGGTGCCGCCCGAACTGATGTTATTTTTCAAGGTAATATCACCCGTTGCTCTATTAAGCGAAAAAACGGAGACTTGGTTGCCGCCGGCATTAACATTCAATAAATAATTTCCGATTATCTGTACAGCGCCCTGGGCATCAAAGTCGCCATGGGCGTCGCCGCCTGCAGCAACATTGGCCCCGCCGTTACTATTAGTGGAAAAGCTTTTTTCTTCTGTCAGAGAACCATCTGCCAGTCTCGAAAACCGGATCACTTGATTGGTACTTTCCCCGTTGGTTGTGGTATAAAGGTAACCCGCAACTCTTTTATTATTGTCATCGCTGTTTTTTTTGCAACTGATAATCGAAAGTGTCGCCACTGCAACAATAGTTCCGATAAATAGATACTTGATTTTCATAATTTTTAATAATTTACTTAGTAGTCGAACATGAATTGCTCAGTTCTTTCTGACAGTCTGCTAGATTTGTTCAAGTTAATAGTTGTGAATACTTACATTCCAATTGTCATTACATCCGGGTCAGGGGCGTTCATATTGCTGTTGAACATTAATTTTTTCATATACTCTCCTTTATTGCCTTTCATTGCATTCATAATGTTTTCGCCGTAAGCTTTTCTGGCTGCTTCAACAGTTTTTTTACCCATAATAATATCATAAGCAAGGTTTAATGCAAGTAGGTTATTCTCTTCTTTATCACAGCGGGCAGAGATTAATCCCTGTGTTCTGTCAACAGTTATACTACCGTCAAACATACCCAGCTCCGTATATTTTTCGGGAGGTACCCTATAGCTTATACATTGCTCCATGCAGTCCTTATGCATCTTTGGAAAGTTATGTGTTGATTCTTCTTTAGAAATAATTGTCTTTTTCCATACACCCTTATTATTCCACACAAGCATTGTTGGTGTTGCTTCATCGGGCTTGCCATATTTATCCATCATTTCTTTGGCTGCCATTTGAGATGACATTGGCCAGTTTTTCATTTCTGCCATATCCATTTTCATCTTCATTTTATCATCTTTCATTTTCATTTTAGATGGTGATTTCATATTATCAGATGACATGTCATCCTGCGCTTTTGCATTATTTGAAATGCACATTATTGCCGGAAATGCTAATATTGCAATTGCCAGAGATTTGATACTTTTTTTCATGGTAATTTATTTTAAGATTTATATTAAATTATTAGCTAATTATTTGGTTGTGATAGGCGAGATTTCATAATTAAAAAATTTAGTTGATTTTCACAATCGATTTTCAGTAGAGTAACAGCAGTATTTTCCAGAAGTTATCACAGAAGTATACTGTTAGTGTACTGTTTTTAAACAAACAATAAATACAGGGCAGTAGTATATTGAAATAAGCAGGGACTTGTTTTGGCGACGTGTTTATTAGCGCAGCTGCCAACGGCTTTTGGGGAAGGCGTTTTGGTTAGCTTTTTGGAAACATAATAAAAAACGAGCTTCCCTTATTTTTACCCGCACTTGTTGCCCAAACCTTGCCGGCGTGTAACTGAACAAGCATTTTAACAATGGACAGTCCTAATCCGTTTGAGCGTTCATGCGCTGTTGGAACGGAGCTTAGCCTGGCGAACTTGACGAACAATTTTTTAAGGTCCTCTTCTGTCAGGCCAACACCAAAGTCTTTAAATTCGAATAAAATTTCATCACCGGCTGAAGAGCAGTTAACATGAATATCAGAATTAAGGTGAGAATATTTTATGGAATTGCTTAAAAGATTTCCCAGTGCATCCTGTATTCGCTGACGATCTATTTTACAGCAGGCCTCCTCATCGCAGTGTATTATGAGCCGCTGCCCTTTGTTCTTAAGGGCGATCTCAAATGAACTTTTCAGATAATCGAGAAGTTCACTGACAGAAACACTTTCAAGGTTCAGATCTATTGCGGCATGTTCACTTTTGGCGTCGCAAAGTAAATTATTCAGATTTTGTTCCATACCCTTAGATACCATTTCGATCTTTCCTGCATACTCACTAAGCATTTCTGGAGAATTTTCCTCCTCATTAATTAACTGGGAGTAACCTATTATAGATGTGATCGGATTTTTCATATCATGAACCAGCCTGTGAATGTTGTCATCATACGCATGTGCAGAATTCCTTTCCGATAAACGGGACTCAAGTTTTTCCAGTGTCAAGGTTGAAAGTAACTTGAGCAATTTCAACTGCTTAACTGTAACCTCAGATCTTGGCTGGTCATCAATAACACATACGGTGCCTATATTATATCCTTCCATGGTGGTTATCGGGGCACCAGCATAAAACCTGATACCTCCCTCAGCAGAAACATAGGGGCTTAACAAAAGATCGGGAGTATCATGTGTATCGCAAAATACAGTTACCTCATCATTAAGTACGGTTAAAGAGCACAGGCTGTCTTCACGTTTAATTTCATTTACCAGTAAGCTGCTTACGTTTGCCTTAAAGAACACCCTGTCTTTATCAACAAATGTTACAAGTGCCCCCGAAGTATCAAATATCTCCGCTGCCATAAGCGCAATTGTATTGAAATAGGTTTCGGCAGGAGTATCTAAAATATCATAACGGCTAAGCTTTTTTAGCCTTGAAGCATCATTATGAGGGATTTTTAAAGGATGTTTTGAATTTACAATCATTTCAAATTTCTTTATTCCCCGGGTTTTCCGATGGCCTGTAAATACTCATTTGCATTACAAAATGGTTTGCATATCCGGAATTTACACTTGCCGTAAAAGAGAAATGGTGCAGGCTCATTATTTTTTTAACAATTGCAAGCCCGAGACCGGCCTTTTTCGGACGGTTCAATACACTTTCATCCCCTTTGTTATTTATCCAGTTTAATAATGCTTTTGATAACGGTTCTCCGGTATTTTCTATATGCAGGACTAAATTATGTAATTCATGCTTCATACTGATCATTATCCGCCCGTTCTCAGGAGTATATTTAAGTGCGTTATCTAACAGGTTTTGTATAACCCGTTCCATCACGCTAATATCAGCAGCGATCATTGCGGTATCCTGGCAGAGCATACTCTCTAATACTATATTTTTTTGCTGACCCTGGATACTGGAAGCATTCAGCATCTCTTCAAGTATTTCTGAGAAAATAAATGGCTCCTTATCAGGTTTAAAATTTACCGCGTCTATTTTGGAAAGCTCAAACAGTTGGAGTACTTGCTTTTCTACCTGCTTTATTTTATTAAGCACCAATTCCAAATATTCATCATGCGCCGGAAAATCTGATCCGTTCCTTTCAATTAACAGTGTTTCAGTATAGCCCCGTGCAATGGCAAGCGGGGTCCTTAGGTCGTGGGATATATTAGCTATAAAATCCCGTCTTTCAGATTCAAGGCTTTTCAGGCGGTTAATATTATCCTCAAGCATGGATGCCATTTTATTAAAGGATTCTGTTATAGGCCACATTTCATCTTTCGGGGAAATAATGAACCGGGCATTCAGATCGCCCTGCCTGAACCTGTTTAATACGGTAATAATGTGGTTAAACTTTCGCTGCAGGCGGATAATATACCATAAGCTTAATATAAGAGAAGCCAGGATGATTATAATAGCCGCTTTAAGCGCCAAGCTGCTGATGTGGCTCCTGAAAAGAAGCTCGGTAGTATTGCGGTATTCCAGGCTGCCAAGGATCACATAGATATATCCGATCCGTTTGTTCCCTCTGAAAACTTCGGCGGCGGAGAATATTTTAGGTGTAGATGGGTCTTTCGGGTCCGGGCTTTTGATGTAATCCCTGTTTCCGGAACGAATGTGCTCCCTGATTCCTGACAAGGGTATATGCCAAATCTTAATAGCAGAGTCGGCTGCCTGGTAATATATGATCTTACCGTGAGTGTCCAGAAAATATACTTCAGCCGCCGGACTGATCACCATGGCATTATAGAAAACAGAATCAGCCTTTTGCTTATTGATCCCGCCGTCTTCGAAAGGAGAAAAAAATTTTGCGATATGTGCGGCTACGTCCCTGTTCAGCAGTTGAGTGCTTGCCTGGTAGAAATGCGTGGTAGCTAAGTAGGTTACGGTAATGAATAGCGCACTTAACGCACTGATGAGAATTAAGGCCAATAAGCCGATACGCCTGAATATAATGTTCTCCGGTTTCATTCCGCAAATCTGTACCCTACACCCCAGCTGGTAAGTATATATTCGGGAGAGCTCAGGTCGTTTTCAATCTTAATTCTGAGGCGGTTAATGTGAGCGGTCACGGTATGCTCATACCCGGAGAAAGTATAGCCCCATATTTTCTCCAGAAGCTCCGGGCGGGAGTACGTTTTTCCGGGATTCTGAGCGAGCAAAAGTAAAAGATCAAACTCTTTTGGCGTCAGGTCAAGGCGTTTCGTGCTTATGCTTGCTTTTCTTTTATCTTTATCTATAAGCAAGCCTCTGAAGTTAATATCTTGCGGCTGCTCAGCTACAGCCTGCCAGGTCTGTTCTGTTCGGCGGAGCAGGGCTTTGGTACGGGCCATTAATTCCCGGATCCCGAAAGGTTTGGTTACATAATCATCGGCGCCAAGCTCAAAAGCCAATACCTTGTCAATCTCGTCCGAATGTGATGTGAGCATCATAATAACACTTCTAATGTGCTTTTCCCTTAGCTCCCTGCATATTTCCATGCCATCCATATCAGGCAGCATCAGGTCAAGTATGATCAGGTCGAAATACTCTTTTGAAGCCTTCTCTATGCCTTCCCTGCCGTTGTAAGCTGAACTGAAACTATAGGCAGGCGCTTTATATAAAATGCTTAATAGTTTAACAATTTCCGTGTCATCTTCAATTGCGAGAATACTTTTCATGTTCCAGTATAACAGATTTATAATGGTTAGGTTTTAATTGTCCCCTAAACATCAAACAGGATCAACCCTTCAATGAAAAAGATACGTTCTAAGGATATTTGTGATATTTTTGGGAGAATTCACCCCTGAGAAATTTTATAGTACACTTTTGTGAGAACTTAAAGAAAAAATTGATATATTTTTGAATTACTTAGAACTAAACTTAATTTAAACTAAACAACTATTATGAAAAAATTAATTTTTACTCTCGCGGTTGCAATTTGTCTCGCCGCCTGTAACCAGTCCGGTACTTCGACCACTTCTGCTGATTCAACCGATACAGACATGATGGCGCCGTCAGGTATGGCCGACGGGGGCGTGATGATGAAAGACGGGAAAATGATGATGATGAAAGACGGGAAAATGATGATGATGGACAATGACATGACTATGCCTAACGGCAGTAAGGTGATGATGAATGGAGAAATGATGCATAGCGACGGAAGCAAAATGATGATGACTGAAGGAATGATGATGGATGCCGACGGGAAAATGATGGATGCTGACGGGAAAATGAGCGGCGACATGGGTATGATGAAAAATGGCATGATGATGATGAAGGATGGCAAAATGATGATGATGAAAGACGCTCAAATGATGCCTATGGATAAAGACATGATGATGGAAAATGGAAACAAGATGATGATGGATGGGTCTTTGATGATGAAAAACGGGAAGAAAATGATGATGGAAGACGGGATGATGATGGATGCCGACGGGAATGTCATGGACAAGGATGGCAAAATGATGCAGGATAATATGTAAATCATGTTTTAATTATTACAATATAAAGCTAAGCTAAGGCCGCCCGGGAAATTTTTCTGGGGCGGTCTTGCTGCTTGCGGTATTTCCTTGTCTTTTTACTGAAAGCTTTCGGTCAATGGACCCGAGTGCCTGCTACTGAACTAACGCCCCGGTAACCCCGGTCTAAACACTTCTTTCAGCGCATGCCCTGTAAAACGATGTTGTTGTTCTATGGCTCCTTTCAGGTATGCCCGTCGTAACTATGTTCCTTCCCTTTATTTATGCATTTTACATCTACCTCGTGTAGGCTGTGTTGTTGTCTGAGAAGTTATCGCTGACCAGCTCTGAGAAGAAAAGCAAATCTTAGTTAAAGAAGATTATCCGTACATCTACCCAAAGTTGGGCACATGTAAACTTAGTCGGTAAGTATGATTTTCGGATGGGAATGATTATAAGATTTTTGGAGCAAAACTGCATAAACTCTACTCCAAATGGAAATCAATCCATTAACTTTGATAGCGCTAAAACCCTCAGACCTCAGACATATCAATTTTCACTATCTTTGATATGTAAATCTTAAAATCATGAAGGAATTATTTTTTTTGGTGGAAGAAGCATTAGAAGGAGGTTATACTGCAAAAGCAATGGGCGAATCCATTTTTACAGAAGCAGAAACTATTGATGATTTAAAAATTGAAATTCGTGAGGCAGTGGAATGTCATTTTGATACAAATGATAAACCACAAATCTTACATATGGTAAGGGAAGAACTAATAATACTTTGATTAGTGAAACTGAGCAGGAATTTCAGGCCAGGATCTGATTAAAATATTATCACGATTTGGTTATGAGATAACAACGCAAAAAGGGAGCCATATTCTCTCGACCCGTAAAACCGACGAAGGTTCTCATCATATTACAATACCCAATCATAACCCATTAAAACTTGGCACACTGTCAGCTATAATCTCAGAAGTTGCTTTGCGTTTAGGAATCCCAAAGGAAAATATTTTGAATTAGCGACATGGCAAAGTTATCCGTCAACATCAATAAAATCGCCACTCTCCGTAATTCCCGCGGCGGGAACAATCCAGACCTGGTTAAGGTCGCCCTTGACTGTGAACGTTTCGGTGCTCAAGGGATAACGGTGCATCCCCGTCCGGATGAAAGGCATATTCGTTATCAGGACGTATTTGATCTTAAGGCGGTCATAGCCACAGAATTCAATATAGAGGGGAATCCAACTGAGAAAAAGTTTGTGGAACTGGTTTTGGCTAACAAGCCGGCGCAGGTTACACTTGTTCCTGATGCTGAAGGACAGCTTACTTCAAACCACGGCTGGGACACGATAAAACACCAGGATTATCTGAAAGGCATTATTGCAGAATTTCATGCTGCAGGAATCCGGGTTTCAATTTTCGTTGACCCTGATAATAAAATGGTAGAAGCTGCTGCAGGTACAGGAACAGACCGGATCGAGCTTTACACAGAGGCTTATGCATCTCTATACCATTCCGGAAAAGAAGAGGCCGTTAAACCGTATGTTCAAGCGGCAAATTTGGCTACCAGGCTTGGTCTGGGCCTTAATGCGGGACACGATCTCGATCTGCACAACCTCCAGTACTTCGCTCAGCAGATCCCTGAATTACTGGAAGTAAGTATTGGCCATGCGCTAATTTCAGATGCACTATATTTAGGTTTGGAAAATACGATCCAAATGTATCTTAGAAAATTAAATTAAGGATCATGAAAAGAACCTGGATCATGCTTGTAGCTTTTATAGCTTTTGCCACTTCTTGTAAGAATGAAACCTCTATAAATGAAGATGACGCTTCAGAAGTCATCGAAGAGCATCTGGTGATAGAACCCGAATATGAGACGACCACATTTCATTTTGGGGAAATGAAATTCAGCGGCAGCAAAGATCAGTCAGACTTAGATAAATATAAAGAGCTGGAAGATAAAGGCCTCATCGAGATGGTTCTGGATGAAAAGAAAAAAGTATTTCTTTCAAAAGACACCTCATATGTTTATCAGATCAGACTGACTGAAAAAGCGGCTCCGCTGGTTCTGGATCAGGACAAAGACAAAGCAACGGTTAAAGCTATAACCTACATTCTGGATGACGCGAAGCCGGTAAACTTTGTTAAATCGAATAACAAAACTGCTAAAGCCACTGTATCCCTAAAAAAGGTGGAAACGGAATTTTACCCATTTTTGAATGGTAAAGATTCAAACAGCGAATTCATCACAAAAACATATAAGCTAAAGCTTAAAAAAGATAAGGGCTGGGAGGTTGAGTAGCTCTGGCTCAAGGCTGAAAGCTAAAAGCAAAAAGCTTTCTGCACAGAGCAAACTTCTGTCGAAGTGCACGACGCTTTCCGCTTCATGCTTTTAGCTTCACGCTTCCCCCAACCCTTTTATTCACAATACCGTACATTATTCAGCTTAATGACTCCTCGTGATGGGAGAAATAACTGGGAAATTCCTTACTTTTGCCCGACCAATATTCCCCCTATTTAATGAAGCTTAATATAGATTATCAGGAAAAATTTGAGCAGCGTCATATCGCGCCAACTAAGCAGGATACCGCAAAAATGCTCGAAACCATCGGCATTAATTCTCTGGACGAACTGATCGCACAAACAGTGCCTTCTAACATCCGTTTAAAAAATCCGTTAAACCTGCCTGACGCCAAAAGTGAATTCGATTATCTGAATGATCTGAAAATTACGGCCTCCAAAAACAAGGTCTTTAAATCTTATATCGGACAGGGCTATAATGATGTAATTGTTCCCGGGGTT
>NZ_JBBJNI010000157.1:0-10036 GCF_037719425.1 Daejeonella sp.
CTGGGAAAAAATATCTTCAAAATACCTTATTAATGCTCCATGGGCAACTTTGAGAGTAGACACCTGCCGGATGCCGGACGGCACCATGATCCCTGATTATTACGTCTTAGAATACCCGGATTGGGTTAATGTCATCGCGCTGACTGAAGACAATCAGGTTATACTCGTCAGACAGTACAGGCATGCGGCAGGAGAAGAGATCCTTGAGCTGCCCGGCGGAGTCATAGAAAAAGGTGAAAGCACTGAAGACGCGGCTCGCAGGGAACTACTGGAGGAAACTGGGTACGAGTTTGATCAAATTGAATTCCTATCAGAGCTTTACGCTAATCCTGCTACGGCAACTAATAAAACTCATTGCTTTTTAGCAACAGGAGGCAGGAAAACTTCTGAGCAAAACCTCGACCGGGGAGAGGAAATAATAATTGAGTTAGTAAGCCCTGATGAGCTTAAGGAATTAGTTCTCAATAATAAACTTGGTCAGGCTCTGCATACAAGCGGCGTGTTCTATGCACTGGTAAAGCTGGGTTTGCTCAAATAGTATCAAGGACAGTTCTCTTTTCTGTCGTATCTATAATATTATAAAAGATGATTAGCTCATCTTGAGCTTCTTCTGAATATCTGCTACATATCCTTTAAACTTCTTGTCTGTATCGATAAGATCGTCAACAGTCTGACATGCATAGATCACGGTTGAGTGGTCCCGCCCGCCGAAGAAAGCTCCAATCGACTTAAGAGAGGTTTTGGTGTGCAGCTTAGCAAGATACATTGAGATCTGGCGTGCCTGAACGATCTCGCGTTTACGGGTTTTTGATTTTACCATTTCTATTGGCACCTCAAAATATTCGCAAACCAGTTTTTGAATATATTCCATCGATATCTCTTTGCTTGAATTCTTGATGAAATTCTTAAGCATGGATTTAGCGAGATTCAGATCAATTTCTTTCTTATTAAGCGTGGATTGTGCCAAGAGTGAAACCATAGCTCCTTCCAGCTCCCTAACGTTATTGTCAATATTGTGAGCAACGTACTCTATTACTTCCCCCGGAAGCTCAATACCGTCCGAATACATTTTCTTTTTCAGGATTGCCATCCTGGTTTCCAGATCTGGGATCTGAAGATCTGCAGAAAGTCCCCATTTGAAACGTGACAACAAACGTTCCTCCAGTCCTGAAAGATCTTTAGGTGGTTTATCGGATGTGATGATCAGCTGTTTGCCTGACTGATGCAGGTGATTGAAGATATGGAAGAATATATCCTGCGTTTTTTCCTTGCCGGCAAAATTATGCACGTCATCCATGATGAGCACGTCCATTGCCTGGTAAAAATTCACAAAATCATTAATGTTATTATTCTTCAGTGCATCAACAAACTGCTGAGTAAACTTCTCACATGACACGTAAAGAACAAGCTTATCAGTCAGGGTACGCTTGATCTCATTGCCTATTGCCTGAACAAGATGCGTCTTTCCTAAACCAACACCGCCATAGATCATTAAAGGGTTAAACGAAGTACCTCCGGGTTTGCCAGCAACAGCGTAACCTGCTGAACGTGCAAGACGGTTGCAATCGCCTTCAATGAAATTCTCAAACGTATAATTCTGATTTAACTGAGGATCAACCTGCAATTTTTTTAACCCCGGTATTACAAAGGGATTCTTGATATCCTTGTTCAAAGAAATCGGCATAGGCATAGACTGGTTTTTCCCTTCCGCGCCGTTGCCGTTTGAAGGCATATTGGTAGTATATGGAATATTGTTCGAAGACTTTTCCACAACGATGTTATATTCAAGTCTTCCTTCCTCTCCCAACTGCTTTTTTACCGTCTTTCTGAGCAAGCCTACATAGTGCTCCTCAAGCCATTCGTAAAAGAACAAACTTGGTACCTGTATGGTCAACACGTTACCGTCTAGTCTTAAGGCTTTTATCGGCTCAAACCAGGTTTTAAAACTCTGAGCTGGGATATTATCCTTAATGATCTGGAGGCAATTATTCCATACCTGTGTACAAGTTTTTTCCATTTAATTTTACTAATAATCTGATTTACAACCGATGCCGTGAGAAATGTTAATAACTCTTTGGAACATCGAATATTCAGAAAAAAATCCGATTAAAAAACTAAATTTTCAAATTAGTTTTAATATACTGTACATCAGAAGAATAACTTATTTTTTGGGCATTTTTTCGATGGAAAATAAAATCGATCCTGCCCAAATTTATGCCTGCAAATCCGACCTGATTTACAAGGGTTTCAGCCCCTTTTAAATTGCGAATTGAGTCGGGTTTATCCATGAATGTATGGGTGTGTCCGCCAATGATCAGATCAATATAATTGGTGCTTTTTGCGATCATAACATCCGACACTTTAGAGCTATTATATTTATACCCCAAATGAGAGAGGCAAACGATAAGATCACATCTGTGGTCGAGCTTTAAAAGCTTTTCCATCTCTAAAGCTTTTGCTAAGGGATCAAGATAAATGGTATTGCCGTACTGCTGTTTATTTACCAAGCCTGCGAGTTCGATCCCTAGAGCGAAAACGCCTATTTTTAAACCATCTTTCTTGAATATTTTATACGGCTGGGTCTTTCCGTTCAGCAAAGTATCAGAGAAATCGTAGTTGGAATTAATGATCGGGAAATCTGCATGCGGCAATTGTTTATGAAAACCTTCAATCCCGTTATCGAAATCATGGTTTCCCATAATCCCGGCATCATAAGCCATCATGCTCATCATCTTAATTTCAAGCTCACCGCCATAGAAATTGAAATACGGTGTTCCCTGAAATATATCCCCCGCATCAAGCAATAGAACATTCTTCTCCTCGCCGCGGATCTTTTTTATAAGTGATGCACGCGGGGCAACTCCACCCATCCCCTGATTTCGCGACCCATCCATGGGAAACGGATCAATGCGACTGTGGACATCATTTGTATGAAGGAATACCAGTTTCACCAGGTCGTCACTGGCATAAACACTGTCAGGGCCTATGCCTAAAGCCAATAGAGCAGCGCCAGCGGCTGTTCCCCGGATAAAATCCCGTCTATTCAACTGTGATTCTGCCATCATTGGTAGGATTTATTATTACGCCCGCCTTATTTTGTTTCTTCAAATACATAAGAAGTGCATCCCGAAGCTTGAGGTCATATTCTTGTCTATCGGTAGATTTAAGGAAAATCGCACCTCCATCGCCTCCGTTTGCGATGTAATCGGAAGTAAGTACAGTGTAGCTTTTAGTCAAATCAATTGGCTGTCCGTTGATTTTAATATCTATTGCCTTTTTATCGCGTATTTTAAAAGAAGCTCCCGCAATTGGATCTCCGCCCCCGGCGGCAATGTAATCGAAAAAACTTTTGATGTCTGTCCCGGTAAACTTGACTGTTGTAAGCAGGTTTTCAAAGGGCATCAGTTCGAAGACTTTGTACAATAAAATATTTCCTTTTGGGAGAGGAATGCGCAGCCCGCCATAATTGGTATAAGCTATGTCAAACGGAATATTTCGTGACTTCCCGGCGTCAGCCATTGCATCCGCCATGAGATTATTCAAAGGTCCTTCAGGCCTGCCTTTACTTATCTCAGCCGATGACACCGCAACGACCTCATTCATCATTGAATCCAGCCGAAGTTTATAAGGAAGGTAGTAGTCGGTTATGGCTTTGTCTTTAGGAAGATCGGATGAAATAGGATATAAAGCCTTATCCGAACTGGCTACCTGTAATTTAGGCGAGCAAGCACACAACAAAATAATGGCTAAAAACCAAGCTACCTTCATGACTGAATTTCTTACATATAAGCTGTTAAAATTTCCCATCTGCTTAATATTCACCAAACTCTTTTCTAAGCACGTCTGCAATTTCTCCCAGGGTTGCATAAGCCTCCACTGCTGTCAGAATAAAAGGCATAGTGTTGCTGCCTGTTTTTGCGGACAGCGCTAAGGCTTTTAGAACGCTGGCAACTTCTTCATTATTTCGTTCAGATTTTAATGTTTTCAGCTTGGCCTGTTGCAACTCGCGGATCGAATCATCCACACGGAAAACCTCCATATTCAGACTCTCATTGTCAACATATTTATTAACCCCTACCAATGTTCTTTCTCCGCTTTCAATGTTTCGTTGATACTGATAGGCTGAGTTTGCGATTTCATTCTGGATATATCCTTCCTCAATGGCAGCCACTGACCCGCCCTTTGCATCTATTATATGAATGTACTTCCACGCCTCTCTCTCAATCTCATCGGTGAGAGATTCTATAAAATATGACCCTGCAAGAGGATCCACTGTATCCGCAACTCCGCTTTCAAATGCAATGATCTGTTGAGTTCTCAAAGCAATTTTTGCGGCGGCTTCAGTTGGCAGAGACAGGGCTTCATCATAACCATTTGTGTGGAGGGACTGTGTCCCGCCTAAAACCGCTGCCAGTGCCTGGCTTGTTACCCTGATTACATTATTCAAAGGTTGCTGAGCGGTCAAAGTTGACCCGCCGGTTTGGGTATGGAAGCGTAATTTCTGAACCCCCGGATCTGTCGCACCCAGAGATTTTGAAATTTCAGCCCACATTCTCCTCGCCGCCCTGAACTTTGCAATTTCTTCAAAGAAGTTGTTGTGACAGTTAAAAAAGAATGACAGGCGTTTTGCGAAAACGTTAATGTCAAGTCCTTTGCTAATTGCGGCCTGCAAATAGGCTTTGCCATTTGCAAGCGTAAAAGCTAGTTCCTGGACGGCTGTTGAACCTGCTTCCCGGATATGATATCCCGAAATAGATATGGTATTCCACTTCGGCAATTCGATACTGCAATATTCAAAAATGTCGGTAATCAACCGCATCGAAGCTTTGGGAGGATATATGTATGTACCGCGGGCAGCATACTCCTTTAAAATATCATTCTGTATAGTTCCGGAAATCTGCGTAAGGTCAGCACCCTGCTTTTTTGCGAGACTGATATACATAGCCAGAAGAATTGGCGCAGTAGCGTTGATTGTCATCGAGCTCGTAACTTTCTGAAGGTCGATTCCTTTAAACAGCAGTTCCATATCCTTTAATGAGTCAATAGCCACACCCACTTTTCCAACTTCGCCCTCAGCCATTGCATGATCCGAGTCGTATCCAATCTGGGTGGGAAGATCAAATGCTACTGACAAACCGGTTGTGCCTTGTGACAGGAGATAGTGATACCTTTTATTAGATTCCTCTGCCGTTGAAAAACCAGCATACTGGCGCATCGTCCATAGGCGGCCCCGGTACATATCCTTTTGGATCCCTCGGGTAAAAGGAAAATCGCCAGGTTGTTCAAGGCTCTTTGGCTCACAATAAACCTCCTTAATTTCAATACCGGAAGTCGTTGTTATTTTCTTTTCTTCCATATTGTTAAAATAATACCTGAACGTCTTTTTTAACAATATCTAAAGCAACTTCATACGGATTCTCGGTTTCCAGACCAGCAAGGTGAACTAGAATCGACTTACTCAGATCGCCTGAAGTCGCATTTTCAGGAAGTGCAATGACAGCACTATTAACTATGCTAACGGTATCATCCTTGATTTTCTTTACGACATTCCACGTAGTGGCACTAACATATAACTGCTGCGAAATATTATGCTGATACTCAGCTCTGATATCTGAAATGATCACATTCTGCATTTCACGTGCACTCATCCCCGGTACATGCAGCCTGATAAGCATATTAGATGGATTGATCCTTTCGAGAAACAGAACCGTCCGTTCATAAGCCTGAAGTCTGAGCGGCAAGGTTTGTTTGAGGCTTTCTTTCCTGATTTCAATCATCCGAAAATTAAATCGCTGATTCAGGTACTCCTTTACATAAAGCCATCCTACAAAGAAGACGATAACTCCCGCAAGCGCAAATTTTACAATATCAAGGAGGTAAGCAATTGAATTCATGAATGATGTATTTGTTAACGGATGGTCAAAAAGCCGGTGGTCAGGACAAAAGTGAGCAATTTCACGTATATTTGTCATATCATTTTAAAAGAAATATGAGTACAGAAATTGCAACCGCTGAAGCTCCCGTATCTTTAACAGACGGAGCAAAAGAAGAAATCAAAAAGCTTATTCAGCAGCAGGAACTTGGAGAGGATTATGGACTACGCTTAGGTGTTGAGGGTGGAGGCTGTTCCGGCATGAATTATATACTTGGATTTGATCAGCAGAAAGAGGGCGACCAGGAGTATTTCATCGACGGGATCAAAGTCTACATGCACAAAGCCCATGGGTTGTATCTGGCCGGAATGCAGGTAGACTTTCAGGATGGCTTGAATGCACGGGGTTTTACCTTCAATAACCCGAATGCAAGCAGCACGTGCGGCTGCGGCACGTCGTTTTCAGTCTAAAAAATAAGTTGTAACATTTCATGAAGTCCTGCCGTCAAACCGGCAGGACTTTTTATATTTATACGATGGCAGCAAAGATGAATTATTCTGAAAATGTTAAAGTGGCTTTACAATCCGTAAAAGGTAACAAGCTGCGGACATTTTTAACTGCAATAATTATTGCCATTGGAATAACGGCACTAGTCGGCATCCTGACTTCTATTGAAGCAATAGAAGGTACTTTGACCAATACTTTTTCAAGTATGGGCGCAAATTCTTTCACGATACGGAACAGGGGCATCGGAATCAGAATTGGTGGCGGCGGACAAAGGCCAAAGCGGTATAAAGCAATAGATTATCGTCAGGCGACTGAATTTAAAAGCAGCTTCACTTTCCCGGCCATGATCTCTGTAAATGTATTTGCATCCTTTGGTGGGACGGTGAAATACGGCAACGAAAAAACCAATCCCAATATATCGATTTTAGGCGCCGATGAAAATTACCTGATGTCGGCAGGTTACAAGCTGGCTTCGGGGCGTAACTTCTCGCAATCGGAGCTCGATTACGGAACTAGCGTCGTGCTCATCGGGGATGAAATAAAAACACGGCTATTCCCAAGTACCGACCCCGTCAATAAGGTCATTCACCTTGGAAATAATAAATTCCGCATAATTGGTGTATTAAAGGCTAAAGGATCCAGTATAGGTTTTGGAGGCGACAAGGCTTGTATAATACCACTATTGCGGGCAAAACAAGTGATGTCCATTACCAATCCCTCGTATACCATCTCGGTGACGGGCGATGATCCTGCACAAATGGAGGCCGCCATCGGGGAAGCAACAGCCCTGTTCCGAAATGTCAGAAATCTTAAAGTTAGTGACGAAAATAATTTCGAAATCTCTAAAAGCGATGCAATCGCACAGACTTTAATCGACAATCTCAGATACGTCCGCTGGGGTGGAATTGTTATTGGTACAATCACTTTGATCGGTGCGGCTATAGCGTTGATGAACATCATGATCGTTTCGGTAACAGAACGAACCCGGGAAATTGGAATTCGTAAAGCCATAGGTGCCACCCCGTTAGTTATCAGGCGTCAGTTTCTTATTGAAGCAATCGTGATCTGCATGATGGGAGGAATAACCGGAGTATTTCTGGGAATCTTAATAGGCAACCTGCTTTCCATGATCATGGGCGGTTCATTTATTATGCCATGGGCATGGACTATATTAGGCTTAACACTTTGCATAGGGGTTGGGCTTATCTCTGGTTTGTATCCAGCCATCAAAGCCTCTAAGCTTGATCCTGTTGAATCGTTAAGATACGAGTAAACTACTCCGTGCCGAACTCCAAAAGTCCCTACCGGCTCTCATACTGGCTTGAATAATAAGACTGATAGTCACCTGAAGTGACATTCTGAAGCCATTCTTCATTTTTCAGATACCAGTCCACTGTTTTCGCCAGACCCTCTTCAAACTGAAGGCTCGGTGTCCAGTTTAAATCCTGCTGGAGTTTGGATGAATCAATTGCATATCTCTGATCATGTCCTGCGCGATCAGTGACAAAGGTTATTAGCCTTTCGGATGTCCCTTGCTCCCGCCCCAGCTTCTCATCCATTATCTTGCACAACAGTCTGATAAGGTCGATATTTTTCCATTCGTTATGTCCGCCAACATTGTAAGTACTTCCCGGGACTGCATTATGAAATATAACATCGATGGCCCGGGCATGATCCTCAACCCACAGCCAGTCACGAATATTTTCGCCCTTACCATAAACAGGGATAGCCCAGAAATTTTTAATGTTGTGTATTGCCAGCGGTATTAACTTTTCCGGAAAATGATAGGATCCGTAATTGTTGGAACAGTTCGATATTACAGTATCAATGCCGTAAGTATCATGATATGCCCTGACGAAATGATCAGAGCTTGCTTTTGAAGCTGAATACGGGCTATGGGGATCATAACCCGTATCTTCTCTGAACAAGCCTTCATCACCAAGGCTGCCATACACCTCATCAGTTGAAACATGATAAAAGCGATGCTTGCCGTACTCGTCTTTCCAGGCAATTCGAGCAGCATTTAAAAGATTTACTGTCCCGACAACATTGGTCAGCACAAATTCTGTGGGGTTGCTGATCGAGCGGTCAACATGAGATTCGGCAGCAAGATGTATTACAGAATCAATTTTCTCCTCCGCAAATAATTTATTTATAAAGTCAGCATCAACGATATCTCCCTTGATAAAGCGATAATTAGCGCGATTTTCAATATCCTTAAGATTTAGCAGATTTCCGGCGTATGTCAGCTTATCGAGATTAACAATTTCGTATTCAGGATAAGAGTTAACGAACCGCCGTACAACATGTGAACCAATGAAACCCGCTCCCCCAGTAATTAATACTTTCTTCATTATGTCAATAATTCGATCTTAAATTAAAATGGATTCTGCTTAATATAATTTTCCCATGCCCAGGCAGAGCTCATCATTTCCGGAAGACCCAATTCAGCCTTCCATCCTAAATCTTTTTCAGCCTTTTTAACGTCGCCATATATCTTTTCTATATCTCCGCCTCTTCTGGGCCCAATTGTATAGTTTAACTTAACTCCGGTTGAGGATTCAAATGCTGCAATGATCTCCAAAACAGTATTGCCTCTGCCCGTGCCGATATTATAGACATCATAAGATAATTTCCGCTTAGGATTATCCATGTTTTTCAATGCTGCGATATGAGCCTTCGCTAAGTCCACTACATGTATATAGTCCCGAATACAAGACCCATCCGGCGTATCGTAATCATCTCCAAATACAGTGATCTGACCACGCTTGCCAATAGCAGACTGTGTTATAAACGGAACAAGATTTTGGGGAACACCGATGGGGAGCTCACCAATAAGCGCCGAAGAATGCGCGCCTACGGGATTAAAATATCTCAAGGCGGTAACCTTTAAATTCTTATTCGCCTTTACTGTATCGTTCAAAATATCTTCAGCGATCTGCTTGGTATTTCCGTAAGGCGACTCGGCATGCTTTACTGGTGAGTGCTCCGTAACCGGCAGGGTATCTGGCTCTCCATAAACAGTACAGCTCGAAGAAAAAACAAAATTTACCTTCTGGTCCGCAAATGCCTCTAATAAATTAACAAGAGAATAAATGTTATTGTGGTAATACTTCAATGGCTGCTCGACGGATTCGCCTACTGCTTTGAATGCTGCAAAATGAATTATCCCCTCAATATCGGGATGTGTCTGAATTAAGTTACGAATGCTTGGCTCATCACTCAGGTCAAAATTGAAAAAGTCAGGGCTTACACCCGTAATGGTTTCTATTTGTTTAAGAACTTCTGAGCTCGAATTACTGAGGTTGTCAACGATCACTGGATGGTATCCTGAATTTATAAGCTCCACAACTGTATGTGAGCCAATATAACCTGTACCGCCGGTGACCAGAATTTTCTTTCCGGTCATTATTTATTATTGTAGTAAGTAAAGTCTTTGTGTTTAATTTCCTTTTCAGGCAATGATTTGAAATACTCGTAAGTGATTTTCAAACCTTCTGCTCGGCCAACCTTAGGCTCCCAGTTCAGGATGGTCCTCGCTTTTGTGATATCCGGGCGTCTCTGTTTGGGATCATCAGTGGGAAGCTCTTTGAACACCATCTTCTGCTTTGTTCCCGTAAGCTTGATGATCTCATCCCCAAACTGCTTTATAGTGA